>JAOAJJ010000033.1 GCA_026414245.1 Candidatus Bathyarchaeota archaeon | reverse complement strand
GCAGCCGAAGGTTAGGTTTAATCGGGCGATTGAAATTATTCCCATAGCTGAGGGGTGCTTAGGCTCATGTTCGTTCTGCTGCGTCAGATTTGCCCGAGGCAGGCTCTTCTCATACCCGAAGGAACTAATAGTGGGAGGGGTTAGGGAAGCTGTTTCTGAAGGGGTTAAGGAGATCTGGTTGACATCCCAAGATAACGGAGCGTATGGGTTAGATATTGGCACAAATCTAGTTGATCTTCTCAGGGAATGCTGCCGCATTAGCGGCAAATTCTTCATAAGGGTGGGTATGATGAATCCAAACCACGTTATAAAACTGCTACCCGATCTAATAGGTGTCTATAAAGATGAACGAATATTCAAGTTTCTCCATTTACCCGTTCAGAGCGGAGACAACAATATTCTGAAGATGATGAACCGCAGATACACTGTTGAAGATGTTAAAGCTATCTTCAACGCCTTCAAGAAGGAGCTCCCAGACATCACCATCGCCACAGACGTTATATGTGGTTTTCCGGGAGAAAGCAGAGAATCTTTCGAAAAAACATTAGAGCTGATGAAGGAAATCGAGCCTGACGTAATCAACATATCTAAGTTCTTTCCTAGACCAAATACGCCAGCCGCTAGAATGAAGCAGGTTGAAAGCAAAGAGATCGCTTATAGAAGCCGCTTAATGACTAATGTTGCGAATAATATATCGATTAAGAGAAACAAGAGGTGGATTGGATGGAGAGGTGAGGTGCTGATTGACGAAAAAGGGCCGGGTGATTCTTGGATCGGGAGGAATTATGCCTATAAACCGATAGTTGTTAGGAGTGGAGAGGATTTACTTGGAAAACTTATTAATGTTAAGGTGACTGAGATCCATATAAATTACTTAGAGGCGGAAATAGTTTAATCTAAATGAAGGCTAAATTTCTTAAGCATTTGCTGAGCATTTTGTAGCATATTTGTATTGTTGTTGAAGAATATGTAGACTTTTTCAGGGCTGGCGCTTAGAATTCTCTCTTTTACATCCGTTAGCTCATCATCACTATAATTGTGGGAGTACCAGAATGTTCTCCCATGCATTCTTAGATATACTATATTATTAGCATTGAAGATATCCCGTGGAAAGTCTGGAGAATCAACGCTCACTAAAGTCACGCCTAAATTAGAAGCCCATTTAACAGTGCTTTCATTAAACCATGAAAGATCTCTAACCTCTAGGGCGAACCTTCTCCCAATATCAGTCTTAGCAAAAAATCTTTCTATTTTTTGGGCGTGGGATGCCTTAATTGATGGCGGAATCTGAAAAAGGTAGAAGTCTATCAAGTGATCCATAGTCTCAAACAATCCCATAAACCTAAGCCAAAATTTAAACGCTTTATCGTTAAATTTGAATACATGGGTTATTAATCTGTTAGCCTTAACAGTCCATCTGAGGGCTCCGCCCTTATCCCTCCAAGATTTTATAGCGTTTAAAGAAGGAAATCTATAGAAGCTCGCATTCAGCTCCACGGCGTTTAAACCGGAATTTTGAATATACCAGTCTAAGCTTCTCCCCATATTCCAATCATACATCCATCCAGAAGTCCCTACATAAATCTCCAATTAAACCACCATTATCATTACATTATCGCAAAACTACAAAATCACAGCCACATGTTCTCCTCCATGGATTCGGCGAGAGCCTCAATGTTAGCTAGCGGTGTTGGTGGGTGAACCTCCGCCTCAATCATCAAACCGCCCTTTTTAAGAGAGAGACTATCGATAATCCTTTTAACATGAGATTTAATCTCCTCCGTTTTCCCGAAAGGCACAAGGTACTGCCTATCAACATCGACGTCTATGCATACTTTACCCTTACATAAAGCCTTTATATTCTCTAAACCATTCACCCTGTCCTGAACATTCAATACGCTGGCTCCAGCCTCAATAATCTGATCTAACACTTCTACAACATGCCCATCTGAATGAAAGTAAACGTGAACCCCTCTCTCCCTTATTCTTCCAAAGATTCTCCTATAGCTTGGATATATGAATTCCCTGAAGATAAGTGGGCTTATAGGCATTCTTGTCTGCGTTCCTAAATCGTCCCCAATATACACAACATCTATTCGACCGCATTCTAGAAGCCTATCAACCAGCTCCAAAATATACTCGGTTAACTCATCCACCAGCTCATAAATCTGCGGCGGCCGATGTATGAAATCTTTCATTAAATTTGTAAAGCCGCGCAAATAATAGAGTCTCTGGAAGAATAAGCCGTGCATCAAGGGCACTTGAACGAGTTTTCCTTCAGTTCTCATCCTCTCAATATTAGCAGCGACCTCGCCCCAAGAGGTAAGTTTATCCGACCCCTCCGAAGGCAGCCCTTTCTCCGGATCTGGAAAACTATAGTCTTTAAAGTTCTCCCATCTTTCGAGCGGATGTCTTATAACTTGGCCTTGATAACCCTCTATACTAAAGCTCCATATGCATCCGAAGGGATCTGTAATTACGCGGTTTGCTCTTGGAATAATTTGCCCTAAATCACGCGGTTTTTCATCCGGTTTAATGGTGTCTTTCCAAGAGGGATGGACGTCTCTAGGTTGAACAATAAATTTATGTGCTTGATATATTCTTTCAAGATCCTCCCCATATGTGAGCCAGAGAGGCCATGAAATCATTATCCGGCAAGGTATATATTCTGGGCTTCTAAATTCAATGCTCCTTAAATAATTCTCTCTAAAAGGCAGCGAGGGAATTTTCATAGAATATGAAAGGGTTGAACCCATTATTTAAATTTAGCCTTAACCTATATTTTGAGGAAAGCTTATCATCCTACGTGAAAAATATGGGGAAAATAGGTATCTTAACGCGGAACGAGGATTCCTGGTGCTCAATGCAATTGAGAGAAGCCATTCTCAAACATGGTTTTCATCCACTCTGCTTCAGTTTTCCAAACCTTGTGGCAAGGGTTGGGTTTAAACCAGAGGTCTCCCTTGAAGACACCGACGTTTTAAGGGATCTGAAAGCCATAATAGTTCGCCCGATTGGGCGCGGCTCGCTTGAAGAAATAATATTTAGGATGGATCTACTACAGAGGCTTAGGAGATTAGGTCTCTATATCTTGAACCCTCCGCAAGCAATTGAACGGTCGGTCGATAAGTATTATGCTTTATCGCTTCTCGAGGAATCTGGGCTGCCGGTGCCGCGGACAGTTGTAGCTGAAAGCGCTAGGGAAGCCCTTAAAGCATTTCATGAGCTTGGCGGAGACGTGGTTGTTAAGCCAATATTCGGTTCGCGTGGAATAGGTTCCACAAGGGTTTCTGACCCTGATGTCGCTGAGAGAATATTTAGGACGCTTGAGTTCTATAATCAGGTTATCTATGTTCAAGAATATATACCGCATGGAAACTATGATTTAAGGGTGTTTGTTTTAGGGGATTTAGTTTTATCCGCCATGCGCCGCGTCTCAAGCTTATGGAAGACCAATATAAGCCTTGGAGCTAAACCCGCCTCCTATAAGCCGACAAAGGATATCGAAGACTTAGCAATAAAAGCCGCGAAGGTTATTGGCTGCGAAGTGAGTGGTGTAGATATATTAGAGAGCGAAAAGGGGCTGTTTATAGTTGAGATTAATAGTCAACCGGGCTGGAGAGGTTTACAGGAGGTAACTAGCGTTAATATAGCTGAGGAGATAGTTAAGTATGTTATTTCTAAATTGAGGGAATAGGGAAGGAGAAGATTGAATAGGGCGGCAATAATACTTGCTGGCGGGATTTCAAAGAGATTTGGATTTGATAAAGGGCTTGTTCAGCTGGCTGGTAAGCCATTAATACTACATGTCATTGAAAGAGTGCAGGATGCTGTAGATGAAATAATTGTCTGTGTGAGATCTGAAAGTCAGTTAGCCTCATATATGCAAGCGCTTCCCAATAAATTTAGGGTAAAGGTAATTACTGATCTTAAAGATCTCCCATCATGCCCGCTCGCTGGGGCAATTACCGGATTTGTGAGCGCCAGCAGCGAATATACAGCCATGTTACCATGCGACACACCCTTTATCTCGGGAAAAGTTATAGACCTACTGTTCAATATAGCGGTTAATGTTAACGCCGTTATTCCAAGATGGCCAAATGATTACATAGAGCCTCTACAAGCAGTTTATAGGACGAGAGCGGCTTTAGAGGCTTCAAAGAAAGCTATCGAGAGAGGCGAAAAGAGGATGCGATCAATGATATCGCTGCTAAAAAGCGTTCGCTATATATCGACGATAGCTATTCGAGAAATCGATCCAAAAATGCTCACCTTCTTCAACATTAACACGCCTCTAGATTTGAGGAGGGCTGAAGCAATCATTAAAAGGGCTGAGGGACAAAAGCATGCGGCAACCCCCTTCAAATGAATAAATCCTTCTCTCGCGTCCTTATAAGATCGCGTGCCGTCGCGTCTTCTGACCTTTCGTATGGATAACCTCTAATTATAGCCGCGGGTATGCCTTCATCAGCCTGCCCTATAACCAATTCAGCCGCGGAGGCTAGCTCATCAGCTATAGCTGTCTGCTTAACTTTAAGCGTGTATCCAAATAGATCCTTCTCACCCCGCCTATCTCTAATTGGTTTAATCCCAGATACACCAATTGCCACATTTATCTCACCGTTACGCAACGGTCTACCGTGGGTATCTGAGATTAAAACCGCTACATCTTTTCCCGAGACCTCCCTAATCCTTTGTCTTATTTTCCTGGCGGATAAGTCTGGGTCTCTAGGTAGCAGAGCCACATTTCTTTCACCCGGAACATTTGATTTATCTACGCCAGCGTTTGCGCATATGAAGCCATGTTTCGTCTCAGAAATTATGTGGCCGTCGCCCATGCGGACAATTGATTTAGATTCTCTTAAAACAACTTCAACTAGGGCTGGATCCTTATCGAATTCCTTAGCTATGGTCTTGGCGAACTCCGAGGGAACAATATCATTAAGGTTCACCACATCCCCTTCAGCTCTCGACACAATTACATGTGTCACAACAATTATATCTCCATCTTCTATAGGAGTGCCTTGTCTGGCTGCAGCCTCACATATCAGTAGGCCTAAATCATCTCCACTCTTAATTATGGGCAGCCCCATTATGGGAATTATCCTAATTATGCGCATAAAATTAAATCAAATCCATTCAAGTATATAAGGAGACATGACATTAAGCGAAAAAAGTTAAATCCACTAAAAACACTCTATCTTTCTGGAGGCTTACCAATATGCCATGCACAGTTGTCGTTTGCGGCTTTTTTGGTGACACTGGGAAAGGTAAGATTATATCTTATCTAGCATTAAAGGATAAGATCAGCGTTGCCGCCAGAGCCGGTGTAGGGCCTAATGCGGGACACACCGTAGTATACGGCAGCAAAACATATAAGGTTCGCATGATACCAAGCGCCTTCATCTATGATAGGTGCCGCCTACTAATAGGCCCCGGCGTCCTAGTTGATCCAAACATATTCTTAGAGGAAGTCAAGCAATTGAATGTTGAGGATAGAGTTGGAGTCGACCCGCAATGTGCCATAATTGAACCTAAACATGTAGAGGCTGATAGAGGAGGTCATCTAGCATCCGAGATAAAGACGACAGGAACCGGGACAGGACCATGCAACGCTGATAGAGTTTTAAGGAGAGCGAAGCTTGCTAGAGATATACCTGAACTTCAACGCTTCCTTATAGATGTACCATTAGAAGTCAATACAGCTATAGATAGCGGAGAAAACGTTTTAATCGAGGGGACTCAAGGAACATACTTATCTCTGTGGCATGGAACATACCCTTATGTAACATCCAAGGATGTAACGGCTTCAGCGGCATGCTCAGACGTCGGTGTCGGACCGAAAAAGGTTGATGAAGTAATAATTGTTTTTAAGGCTTTTGTAACTAGGGTCGGAGCTGGGCCTCTCCCCGGCGAGATAACGTGGGAAGAGGCTGAGAAAAGGGGGTGGGCTGAAGTAGCTACTGTAACCGGTAGAAGGAGGAGGGCTGCGCCATTTAACTTCGATTTAGCCAAAAGAGCTGTTATGCTTAACAGCGCCACACAGGCGGCTGTAACTAAGATTGATGCCCTTTTTCCAGAATGTAAAGGTGCAAGGACATTCAGCGATTTATCAGCTGAAGCCAGAGAATTTATTGGAAAAATAGAGAGCGAAATAAAGATACCGGTAACGCTCATAGGAACAGGGCCTGAAGTATGGGATATAGTGGATAGAAGGCTTGAATAATAATAGATCCCAAAAAATCAAAGAATTTATATATGGTTAGGAATATATCTTCAAAAAAGTTTTTAAATCACTTTCATATAGCATTTATAGCATTTGCTTAGGCACATTAATCCATGTTTAATTTATAATGGTAAAGGGAGGAGTCGGCGTTACGTTCAATCTAGTGATCGTTGAAGATACTGTCCGTATACCTCCTGAAAGATTTAATGAACCGCTTGAAAAGGTCGCATTAGAGCAGCTTAAAGCAAAGTATGTTGGCGTCATTGATGAGGAGCTAGGTTACCTAATAGCTGTCACGGATGTTAATGTTTCACCAATCGGGAAAATAATACCTGGAGACGCCGCAACCCATCATAAAGTGACCTTCTCACTCCTAACTTTTCTTCCTAAAGTTCAAGAGATCGTCGAGGGGGAAGTCGTTGAGATCGCGGACTTCGGGGCGTTCGTAAGAGTTGGTCCGGTTGACACTCTACTTCACATATCCCAAATCATGGACGACTTTATAACATATGATGAAAAGCAAGGTGTTTTAATGGGGAAAGAAACCAAACGGAAGATAACCGTAGGCGATAAAATCCGCGTGAGGATAACCGCCGTATCGATAAGCAGAGGGGCAGGATTCGGAAAGATAGGTGTGACAGCGCGGCAGCCGTTCTTAGGCAAGATTGAGTGGATTAACGAGGACTTGGAGAAACTGAGGGGTGAAGCTGAGGGAAAAGGGGGAGAAACTAAAGCTTAAATGGTGTTCGACATGGTTGAGAGGGCATGTAGAAGATGCCACTATATAACTGAGGATAAAATTTGCCCAAACTGTAAATCGACGGATTTAAGTGAAGACTTTAGTGGCGTTGTAATAATATTTGATCCTGAGAGGTCAGCGATAGCAAAAGCTATGAAGATTGAGAAGAAGGGTCGCTACGCAATAAAAGTGAGGTGAATAATGGATACTCTCCTCCTCCCACAAAACCTCAGGTCTCAATTAAAATCTCCTTTAGGGCTTCTTATCCGCGGTTCAGTAGACGAGACCATGGTAAAGCTGAGGGAATTCGTAGATTCCATGAAGCCGAAAAAAATCATCTCTGTTGGTGATGTCGTTTCAGAAAACATGCTTAAGAAAGGGCTTAAGGTGGATGTTTTTATAGTGGATAATAAATCCATGCGTAGACCTGTGAAACCTTTACACTTTAAAGCTAGCAAAAACCTCACCCTCATTAATCCAGCTGGCACCATAACTAAAGAGGCTTGGCGCATCATTGGCGAGGCAATAAACTCCGGAGAATTAACTAAAGTTCTGGTTGATGGTGAGGAGGATCTATTGACAATAGTCGCCGTCCTCCTCGCCCCAGAAAACTCGATAGTAGTTTATGGTCAACCTGATGAGGGGATTGTTGTAGTTAAGGTCGACGAAAAATCTAAGAAGATAATGCGGGAGATACTGGATAAAATGGAGCGTATATCGTAAAACTAAAGTAGAGGTTTAACCTCAATATAAGGCTTAAAAGCGGAGCGGAAGCCCTTTGAAAATTAAGATCTTAAATAACACGCGTAATGAGCTGCTAAAAAGAAATGAAATATCTTTCATTTTACATCATGATGGAGCACCGACCCCATCTCGCATGGAGGTTAGGGAGGAGTTGGCAAGAGTACTTAAGGTTGATGTAGATAGAATCTATATTAGGAAGATGAAGAGCGTGACTGGAGCATCTATGACTATTGGTGAGGCTCATCTACACGACTCACCTGAAAACGCCAGGATAATAGAACCAAAACATATAATACTTAGATTTTCTCCTCAAATAGAAGGTAAGGGTAAGGAGTGAAATACAAAGTGGCTAGTAAAGAAAAGAAGAACAAGTTTATTTCCCTATATTATAAAATTGAGGGAGGAAAGATAAAGAGGGTGCTCCCATTCTGCGATAGATGTGGACCCGGGTTCTTTATGGCTGATCATGGGAATCGTTACACTTGCGGACACTGTGGCTTCACAAAATACAAGTCTGCAAGAAACCTCGGTAAAGCCAGCAATGAGAAGGATTATTCTTCTGATTGAGGCGAACTAATTAAGAGAAACAGCTGAATCCCGGCTGCAACCAAGAGTAGGGCTATCACCACCAATATTATTAGGGAGATAGGCTCCTGCCCAGGATAACCAGATAATTGCGGCAGGAAAACCAGCCAAATATATATTGTGAGAATAATTGTGCATATAAATGAAATTAAATAGAAGATGTTTATTTTTCCACCAACCATTATTTCATCAATCCTTTAAATATGTTTGACCTCTAACTAAATATTTCAGCTTTTCTTAAAAATATGTTTTTTCGAAAAGGTTATTATTTTATAACGCTAAGATATTTAAGTTTCCCGCTATTTAATGGAGGTGAACGCCGTTCCATCCATTAAAAAGATCGGGATTATTGCCGATACCCATGATAGGCTTGAGCTGATCGATGAGGCGGTAAGGGCGCTAAATAGCGAGGGGGTCGACGTTGTGCTCCATGCGGGAGACTATGTTTCACCATTTTCGGTTTTACGCTTCAGACCTCTAAGAGCCAAGCTCATCGGGGTCTTTGGCAATAATGACGGCGACCAAAACCTTTTAAGAAAGAGATTCGAAGAGATAGGGGCGGAGATTCATGGAAGATTTGCCGAGATAGATGTGGGCAGCTTAAAAATAGCATTACTCCACGGTGAAGAGGAAAAATTGCTTAGGGCTTTAATAAACTCAAACTACTATGATGCCGTCGTTTACGGTCATACACATAGGGTTGAGAATACTCGTTTTGGGAAAACATTGGTTATTAATCCCGGTGAAGCTTGCGGATACCTCTCTGGACACGCTACCATAGCTATCTTAAACATAGAAGAAATGAGAGCTGAGATAATAAGTCTTAAATCAACCTCATCTTAATGCTAGATAAGATTTAACGCTCTATCCGGGAGAGATATTCAATCAATATTGAAAAATCTTTTGGCTCCCTAGTAAACATAATAAATTTATTCGCCGCCTATACCCTACCAAAAGTTTAATAACTCTGATCCGAAAAATCAAATGCTACCTTTTCCGCCCTCTGTTAAAGAGCGTGGCTTAAACATTATTTTTAGCCAACCCAGCATACTTTTGTCTAAGCGCCTCGATCTCCGATCTTAAACCATCCCATCCGCCTTCAGCCTTCCATGCAAGAACCTTGAAAGCTGTTTTCGAATCTATTCTATCCCATGATTCACCAATAGATTCTTTAATCAGGTATCTAGCTGCATTTAAAACCTCCCCATTCATTTTTGAATCAGCTTCATCTGCAATATGGCATATCAGCGCTTCAACTGTTTTGGGGGATATTGGCCCCGCCTGCCCATGGCTGGCTGCTACAATGTGGATTAATTTGAGTGGAAAGTTTCTCTTCAACATTTCTGAAACCAGTAGAGTTAAATGATCTAAGCGTTCGCCTAAAGGTGAGTTCCTATATGACCCGTCATTTTTCTTCTCGTATGTTAGCGGCTTCATTATGTCATGTAATATGACTCCACCTATAACTAAATCCCTATCAACCTTTCCCCCATATATCTTCTCGATCGACCTACAAAGAGCTAGAGCGATATTCATGGTTGACAGTATATGGTCGATCAGCCCGCCTGAATAACTATGATGATGGAATCTACTGGCGGG
>JAOAJJ010000032.1 GCA_026414245.1 Candidatus Bathyarchaeota archaeon | reverse complement strand
GAATACCGCTTTATCGTCAACTATGAGGAGGCGTGTTTTAAACTGTATGTCAGAATGTTTTATCACAGTGTATTTTAAGCGATCTGTTATCATCATCGCTATCTTTTCATCCATTATGTTTGTAACTATGTTCACTTTTACACCCCTAGCCTTCAATTTTCTCATGCTATCGTCAAAGCCGTATAGCGACAGGCATATTAGGTCATTTGGCGTCGTTAGGAGGCAGACCTCTCGCTCACAGTTTTCCAGCATCTGCGTCATAATAGCATAAACATTTCTCCTACCACTATGAATCCTAAACCTTGTCTCAACAAAATATTCCCGCTGCTGGCTAGAGATTTTAGAGAGAGCGTCTAGAATCATGGCATATCTACTTTCCATCTCCGACACTTTCCTCTTAGCCGCCGATAATAGCGTGTTGAGAGCTATGTTGGCTGGAACAGCGGAAAACCTCATTGGTCTACCGGGCAGAACACTTACTAATCCCATGTTCTCCATCCTCTTAAGATTACGGTAAATTTTCATCCGGTTCACTTTTAGAGCCTTTGAGATATCTCCAACGCCGCTCGCCCCAGCTCTAATCAAGTAGACGAATATCTGGGCTTGAGCTCTTGTTAAGCCGTATGTTTGAAGCATATTTAGAATCTCTTCTACAAGCATGTTTTAATCCTCTATATCAATGTAACGAACAAATGTTACATACAAATATTATTATAAATAATATCTATATAAAAATTTTTAGACGAGATCGCCGGGATCGTTGAAGGGGGAAGGAAGAATTATGATGAGAGTATCCCTCGACCTCTTGAGCTCAAGTAAACGTAGGAGCAGGCTGGAGATCTATATAGATGTTTTAAGGATAATTGGATGTGGCGTTAATAAGCCTACGAGAATCATGTTTGCGGCAAACCTGTCTTGGAAATCCCTTAATGAAGTGCTGTCAGACCTTGAGAGGCATGGTCTTATAGAGCGTAGAATTATAAAAAACCGTGTGCTTATCCTCATAACGGAGAAGGGTAAACGCGTCTTAAGAAACCTTGAAACTATATCGGCTGAGCTCACAGCGCCAATAAGGTTAGAGAGATACGCATAGGCTCAAAGGCGTTTTGAAAGAAAGATGGCGCGCTGAAATTTTGATTTTTTATCAAGGGCATCCTCTCTAGGATTAAGGTGGCTCTCATATTATACTATCGCCACTAATCCAGCTTTCCACAGTTTCAGTTGGGGTTTATTTTTACAGCGTAGCGTGTACTTTTATTTTTATGGTGATGTTTAAATACGAGTTATCGTAAAAATATTTTTTGGGGCTCGTAAATGTCCAACACAATGGAAGAGGTCACTCCGACCGTTGAGGAGTATCTTGAGTGCATCTATAGGCTTGAGGAGAAATATGGTTTAGCTAGAACCAGAGACATCGTTAAGATGATGGATGTGGCTCCCGGCACGGTTACAAACACCATTGAGTGGCTGGAGAGAAGCGGCTTAGTTACTCATCAGCCTTACCGTGGCGTTAAGCTGACGAGTAAAGGGCAGATGATAGCTATTCGAGTTTTAAGGAAGCATAGGCTTGCGGAACGCCTACTCGTAGATGTCCTCCGAGTTGAGTGGGAGAAAGCTCACGATCTGGCTTGCAAGCTTGAGCATGGCTTAACTGAGGAGGTGATTAAACCATTAGAAAGGTTTCTTAAACACCCGAAAACATGCCCCCACGGAAACCCGATCCCAAATGAATATGGAGTCCTCATTAGGGAGGAATCCGTCTCCTTGACTGACCTCGAAGTTGGCTCGGAGAGCGTTATTACGAGAATAATTGAGGAGCATAAAGACCTACTTCAATACCTAAGTGAGCTGGGAGCTTTCCCAGGGGTTGTTGTAAAGGTTCTAGGTAGAAACCCCGTAGACGGCTCCCTAAAGCTAACGGTGGGGGGAAAACCCCATGTCTTAAGCTCACGAATAGCGTCCGTTATACATGTTAAGAAGCTGGCTGAGGATGGTGTACACCGTGGGTAGGATGATGATACCGCTGACAGCATTGAGGGATGGTGAAACAGCGACAGTGGTTTCCATAGATGGCGGTCCTGAAATGGGGAGAAGGCAGAGAAGACGGGGCTTCGAGAAGAGGCTTATAGATATGGGTTTGACTCCAGGGATAAAAGTTACGGTTGTGAAGTCGGCGCCGCTTCACGGACCCATCGAGGTTATCGTGAGGGGTTCGAGGCTCGCCTTAGGCAGAGGGGTGGCTGAAAGAATACTCGTTGAGGTTGAAAGGAATGGTTGAGAGGAAGATCCGCATAGCTTTGGCTGGAAACGCTAACGTGGGGAAATCAGTCATATTCAATTATTTAACGGGCTTACATCAGCACATCGGTAACTGGCCTGGAAAAACAGTGGAGAAGGCTGAGGGAACCCTGCACTTTAAAGGTTACACTATAGATATTATTGATCTGCCCGGAATATACTCTATGTCAACTTACTCTATTGAGGAGCAGATTACGAGAGAATATATTGTAAACGAGCGGCCTGACGTCGTGATAAATGTTGTGGACGCCTCCATCCTTGAGCGAAACCTGTATTTCACGTTGCAGCTCATGGAGATGGAGATCCCGATGATTTTAGCCTTGAATCAGATGGATATGGCTAAGAGGAAAGGCGTCGAGATCGATGTGAATAAGCTGGAGAAGATTTTAGGTATACCGGTTGTTCCAACCATAGCGATAAAAGGGGTGGGAGTCTTCAAGCTGCTGGAGAAAGCCATTGAGGTTGCGGAGAAAAAAGAGCCTAAGAGAGCCGCCATAGCGCCCTTCGGTAGGGATGTTGAGGAAAAAATAGCTGAACTATCAAAGATGATTGAGAGGGTTGGATGCCGCTATCCGCCGAGGTATGTGGCGATTAGGCTTCTTGAAGGGGACGAGGAGATGGAGAGGGAGGTGATGAAGCTAAGCCCAAATTTGATTGAGGTGGCGGAAAGGTTTTCTAGGGAGATTGAAGAGATGCATGGTCACGCCTCCTCAACGGTGATAGCTGCTGAGCGTCATGAAGCCGCCAGCCGCATAGCTAGGGAGGTGCAGAAGATTATTCCTCCGGTAAAACCAAGGTTTGAGGAGCGCCTGCACACTCTCACAACCCATAGAGTCGCCGGATACATCATAATGATATTTTTACTCCTATCGATCCTCTACTCGATTTTCGCGGTCGGCGGATACATTTCAGACCTTTTAAATACCATGTTTTACGGTGTGGAAGATTTCCTCTATATTCTTGTTGGCGCCGAAGCCTTTGGGAGGCTGGTGTGGGGCGTTTTGGAAGGGATTATTGCAGGCGCCACCATTGCGCTGCCCTATATTGTCCCATTCTACGTAATCCTTTATCTTTTGGAAGATTCAGGCTATCTGAGCAGGGTTGCTTTCCTAATGGATAGCGTTATGCATAAGATGGGGCTTCACGGGAAAGCTTTCATCCCTCTGATCCTCGGCTACGGATGCAATGTTCCAGCCTGCTTGGGATGCAGGATAATGGAGACTTGGAGGGAGAGGCTGCTTGCGGTTTTCGCCACAACCCTTGTTCCCTGCGCAGCCCGCACGGTGATAATACTCGGCTTGGTTGGAAAGTATTTAGGTGTTGAATGGGCTCTGGGGCTCTACGCCCTCAACCTATCCGTTATATTTGCTCTGGGTAGACTGGCATTCAAGGCCCTGCCCGGTGAGCCCACAGCCCTAATTATGGAGATGCATGATTATAGGCTGCCGCACTTAAAAACCGTTTTAAAGCAAACTTGGTTTAGGCTGCTCGAATTCGTTAAGATAGCTTTCCCGCTAATAGTTTTCGGGAGCTTCATGATTAAGTTCATAGAGGTTTTCGGCATGCTTAAGCCCATAGCTCAGGCTTTAAGCCCGATAACAGTTATGTGGCTGGGGCTACCGGAGATCACGGGGATAGCTCTCATATTTGGGATTCTGAGAAAGGAGCTTACGCTAATAATGCTTGCAACGCTTCTAGGGACAACGAGATTCGCTGATATACCGGGCTTCGGTCCAATCCAAATGATCGTCTTCACCATAGTCACCATGTTTTATATACCGTGCGTATCGACTATAGCGGCTCTGGTAAAAGAGATCGGCTGGAGAAACGCTCTCCTCATAACGGTTTTCGAGATAGTTTTCGCGGTAGCTGTTGGCGGAATAGCCTACAGGCTGCTAGCCATATTATATCCTTTAAGAGATTTTCATCCGGTGAGGGTTGAAGGGCTGCCTAGTTTTTCTGGGCTACGGGTCTTTTATCGTTAAGATCTCTACATGGTTTCTATTCTCGCCTCTAATGTTTTGTCTTCCGTCATGAGGGCGGTCTGTTAAAGCCCGCCGGATAATGCGTGAAGCGGGTTTTACAATGTTGAGTTTTCTAGCATAGATTTAGCCGTTATTCCACCAGCTAACCCAACAGCAGCGAGTAGACTTCATGCATGGTCATACCTCTAGCTGAAACAGTCCTCCCATCCAACCTAATAACTCCATTTATGTGGGATAACCTCTCAGCCCTCTCACCATCATGAAACTCAACCTTCAGCTCAATAGGCTTCTCAGGCTTAAACGGCTTAAACTCCCCAGCCCTTTTAACCGCCGTAGCGGCAGCCTCCCTAATCAGCCTCCGGGAGACTTTTGGATGTAGGCATTTCGCTGCGAATCTGCTTGTAGCCCACTTAACGGTGACCGTGCACACATTCTTTAAGAGGTTTTCAGCCTCGCATACAGCCGCAGAGTCGCCTACCACTAAGCCCAAAGGAACATCGTAGTCTCCAGCTAGAGCAGCCCACAAACCTATCTCCCCAACCAAGACGCCGTTCAACCAAACATTATCTATAGCTGTATGGGACAATGTATGCGTGAGAAGACCGTTTGGGGCTCCAGCCATAGAGTGGGCGCCCACAGCGAACATCACGTCGAAGCTTCCATCTAAGCCCTCTAGCTCAAGAACCCTTCTGCCCCTTATTAGCTGAGCCCTCGGATCCAGATCCTCTATGAGAATTGTTAACGCGGCTCCATGTCCATCTAAAACAACCACTTCGCTGGCTCCAGCCTCGAAAGCCCCCTCGATGGATGCATTAACGTCGCCTGTTAAAAGCCTTTTAGCGGCATCATAATCCTTGCCGCCGAAATCTATATCCGCCCAATTTCCAGCTACCCCTGAAGCCCCCTCAAGATCAGTCATAATAAATATTTTCATCTCGGATCACAGAAATAATCTTAAGCGGGGTTTCGCTAAAATGTTTTCTAAAGATTCTTCAGGCTCATTGTAGGGTGTTGAGAGGGGGGAGAGGGGTATCATCCTATGGCTTAACCTTAAGCCAATATATACGCTTTTACAAGGAGTTTAGGATTGCTTTATCATGAGCGCCCCATAGGCTTACAGAAGCACCCTCATCATTCTCTCACAAGCCTCTCTTATACGCTCCTTAGACTGCGTTATAGAGAACCTCACGTAACCTTCTCCATACCTCCCGAAACCTATTCCAGGAGTAACTATTACGCCCGCCTCTAGGAGCCTCGAAGCGAACTCCATAGAGCTCCCACCGCATCTAGCCCAGACATAGAATGTTGCCAGCGGTCTCTTGGCTTCAAGCCCAACAGCCCTTAACCCCTCAAGCAGCACATCTCTTCTCTCAGCATAAATCTTATTCACCCACTTCAAGTACTCCGGCGGCTCGCCGTCAACATAGCTCATTAAAGCCTTAGCCGCAACCTTCTGTATGTAGACCGGGGGGCCTGAATCTATCTGAGACTTAACTTTCACGAGTCCATCTATAAGCTCGCTGTTTCCAACAGCGAACCCGATTCTGTCGCCAGTCATGTTAAACGTTTTTGAGCATGAATGGAATTCTATGGCGACCTCCATGGCGTCTTCAACCTCAAGTATGCTCGGCGCCCTGTAGCCGTCGAAAGTTATCTCAGAGTAAGCGTTATCGTAGCAGACTATCACGTTCTTCTCGCAGGCTAAATCTACAATTGCTTTAAGATCATCTTTAGTTACAGCGCTCCCAGTTGGATTATTCGGGTAGTTAAGAAACATCATTTTTATGCCGTTAAGATCCAGCGACTCTATATCCGGCTTAAAGCCATTCTCCTCCAAGAGAGGCATGGGAACAGGCACCCCGTCGCTTAAAAGGGTGCTGCCGTTGGCGTAAACCGGGTAAGCCGGGTCTGGGACGAGAACCCTGTCCCCTGGGTTGACGAAGGCTCTGGAGAAATTCGCTATGCCCTCCTTCGAGCCGATTAAAGCTATAACCTCCCTCTTAGGATCTAGGTCCACTTTGAAGCGTCTCTTATACCATTCTGCGACAGCCTCCCTGAAATATGGCTCGCCTTGGCTAAACGAGTAATTATGGTTCTTTGGGTTTGAGCTCTCTTCTTTAAGCGCCTCTAAAACGAATGGCGGCGGCGGGAGGTCTGGGTCACCTATGCTGAGCGATATTAGGTCTATCCCTTTCTGCCGCTTCTCATTTATTATCTTCTCCAACTCAGCGAAAAGATAGGGCGGAAGCCTCTTAACTCTCTCAGCCAACTGAACCCTCAAACTAAACCCTCCAGATCAATAATGCCCTTATAAACTGTTTCAGCTGGACCAGACATAAAAATCCTATCGTCAATATACTTTACCCTTAGCTCGCCGCCTAAAAGCTGAACCGAGCATTCACGATCCAGTTTACCAAGAATTTTCCCGGCGACAACGCTTGCGCAGGCTCCAGTGCCGCATGCAAGGGTTTCACCCACACCTCTCTCCCAAACCCTAACCTTAATCAAGTCTCGCCTAACCACCTGGACAAATTCAACATTTATCCTATTTGGGAAGAGCGGGCTCCTCTCTATCATAGGTCCATAGTGTTCAACCGGGAAGCTATCCACGTCCTCAACGAAAATTACGCAGTGAGGGTTGCCTAGAGAGAGGCATGTTGCCCTAAAAACCTCGTCGTTAACCTTAAGCTCCTCGTCTATAAAGTCCCCCTCGCCGACAACCGGTATACGCTCCCTCCTAAACTCCGGGCTGCCCATGTCGACTGTTACGGATTTAACCCTACCCTTATCCACGTTAAGCCAGACTTCTTTCACGCCCGCTAAGGTTTCGATCCTCATCTCGCTCCTGTTAACTACGCCGCTTTCATAGCAGTATTTTGCTAGGCACCTTATTCCATTACCACACATCTCGGCTTCGCTTCCATCAGCATTAAATATCCTCATTTTAACGTCGGCTAAAGCGGAATCATAAATGAGGAGTAGCCCGTCAGCCCCGATGGAAAACCTTCTTCTACATAGCTTTTGGGCTAGTTGACTAAGCTTCTCTTCACGCAGCCAGCCGCCTCTATTATCGATCAAAATATAATCGTTCCCTAAACCATGCATCTTCCAGAAAACCAGCTCAGCCATGCTCATCGCCTCTCAGCGTAGCCAGCCTATCATCTCTCGGGGAAGGAAACTTATAAGCGTTAACGGGTTAGCTGGGAAAGTTTATATGTGTGATGGACATATAACTATGTTATAGGAGTGATTAAATTGAAGGCTGAAGTTGAAAAAGTAATAAAGGAAATTCAGCCAAACCTGAGGGCTGATGGAGGAGACATAGAGCTAATCGACGTAACCGAGGATGGAGTGGTGAAAGTCAAGCTCAAAGGCGCATGCGCCGGATGCCCATTCTCAATGATGACTCTAAAATTAGGCGTGGAAAGATACTTAAAGACCAGGGTTCCACAAGTGAAAAAGGTTGTGGTCGTTTAGCTAAGCGTAAAACACCCTACCGATATATCGGCGTCCCCTCATTCGGATCACGCACAACCCTCATAAACTCATCAAAGATTTTCTCCGTTATAGGCCCCATAATCCCCTTACCTATTATCCGCTTATTAACCTCCCTTATGGGCATTATCTCCGCGCCTGTTCCAGTTAGGAAAGCCTCGTCTGCACTGTATAGCTCGGTGACCGTTATGTTGCGTTCAACAACCTCGTATCCCAACTTTTCGGCTATTTTCTTAACTACTCTCGCAGTTATCCCCGGTAGGGCTCCGCTGGATCTAGGCGGGGTATAAAGTTTACCGTCTTTAACAATGAATATGTTTTCTCCAGTAGCCTCACAGATATACCCGTTGGCGTCTAAGATTAACGCCTCATCAGCCCCGAAATTGTTAGCCTCGATCTTAGCCAGTATACTATTCAGGTAATTTAGGGATTTTATCTCATGGGAGGTTGCGTCTACCGGATCTCTCCTAACCCAAGAAACTATCATGCTTATGCCCTTTCTACGCTTCTCCTCATCATAGAGCTTAAGCAGGGGGACAGCTATAATTATGATTGAAGGCTTAGCACACTTTCTCGGATCTAAGCCTAAGTCTCCAACACCCCTAGTCACCACGAGCCGTATGTAGGCGTCGCGGAGATTATTCCTCCTCAAGGTTTCGAGAACAGCCTCAATCATCTCCTCCTTAGTTAGCGGTATATTCAGCATTATGGCGTGAGCCGAGCTGTATAGGCGGTCTATGTGCTCCTTGAGCTTAAACACTATCCCATCGTAGGCGCGTATGCCCTCGAAAACCCCATCTCCGTA
This sequence comes from Candidatus Bathyarchaeota archaeon, assembly GCA_026414245.1. GTDB lineage: Archaea > Thermoproteota > Bathyarchaeia > Bathyarchaeales > DTEX01 > DTEX01. Next base: position 1,400 of record JAOAJJ010000032.1, on the reverse strand, counting down.
GAGTAAACCGTGGTCGAAAACGGAGATTTTCGCCTTGTCTCTAGGATAATATTCTCCATCAATATATACTAGTATCTCATCCCCCAGCGTAACCACTCTCCTCAAGCCTAGACAGCAAATATAAAATATTCGCCATCAACACTTAAAGAATTTTATGCTCCCCCATGACACCATATGAATAAGGGTGAATTCAAGGTTGGCTATAAACAATGTTTCTAAAGAGAACATTAAAAACTTCATCATACACATGATCGGAAACTCTCACATAGACCCGGTGTGGTTATGGGGATGGCAGGAAGGATGCCAAGTCGTTAGATCAACGTTCAGGAAAATTCTAAACCTTATGAAGGAGTTTCCAGAATTCGTATTCACATCCTCTTCAGCGGCATTCTACGAGTGGATTGAAAGCATAGAGCCTGAAATCTTCGAGGAAATCAAGCAGATGGTTAAGGGTGGACGCTGGGTGATAGTCGGCGGATGGTGGATTGAACCCGACTGTAACATACCGTGCGGCGAGAGCTTCATCCGACAAGCTCTCTACGGGCAGAGATACTTTAAAGAGAAGTTCGGCTTAATGGCTGAGGTGGGCTACAATATAGATTCATTTGGACATAACGCCATGCTACCCCAAATCCTCACAAAATGCCGCTTAAGAAGCTATGTCTTCATGAGACCAAACTCTGACGAGAATAGGGAGGTTCCCGGAGATGTTTTCTGGTGGGAGAGCCCAGATGGCTCGAGGGTTCTCTGCTACAGAATACCCTTCTCCTATGCGACCAGCGGCGGCGTCCTCAACCGCATCGAAAAATTCATGGAGATAATTAAGCCGCCCCTAAAAGACTACATGTGCTTCTATGGTAGAGGAGACCATGGTGGCGGACCCACTAGGGAAGACATTATGGGTATATTTGAGGCAGGCAAAAGAACGGATCTACCCCAAGTAGTGTTCAGCTCCCCAAACATATTTTTCAAGAAAATAGCTGAGAAGACCATTCAGCTGCCGGTCTTCCGCGGTGAGCTGCAGCATCATGCAAGCGGCTGCTACTCAGTCCACTCTGAGGTAAAGCGAAATAACCGCTTAGCAGAAAACATGCTCTGCACAGCTGAAAAGCCGCTGTTCTAGCATACATACTGTTTAAGAGAAATTACCCGCATGAGGCGCTCACAAAAGCTTGGAGAAAGCTGCTTTTCACCCAATTTCATGACATACTGGCTGGGACATCTATAGTTGAAGCGTATGAGGATGTGCGCAACATTCATGGCGAAGTTTTAAGCGAGGGAAGCATAGCGCTCAATAACTTGATTCAAACACTAGCCTCTAAAATCGACACTAGAGGTCCGGGCACACCCATAATAGTTTTTAATCCCCATTCTTGGGATATACGCTTCCCAGTTGAGGT
>JAOAJJ010000325.1 GCA_026414245.1 Candidatus Bathyarchaeota archaeon | reverse complement strand
CCTTTATAGTATCAACGATGGTGGTAAAGTTGTCATCCAGCAGGATCATATCCGCTGCTTCCTTCGCCACACCTGTGCCTCTTTTGCCCATTGCGATCCCAATGTCGGCATATTTCAACGCAGGTGCATCATTGACCCCGTCACCGGTCATGGCAACCGTTTCTCCAATATCCTTCAAGGCCTTTACTATCCGCATTTTGTGCCTGGGTATGACGCGGGCAAAGATGTTCGTTACTTTTACCTTTTCTTTCAGTTCTTCGTCATTCATGTTTTCAAGCTGCTGTCCGGTAATGACATTTTCATTGTTCGCTATGCCTATTTTTTGCGCAATGGCCCTGGCAGTAGTCCCATTGTCACCGGTAATCATTACAACCCGTATTCCTGCCTTGGCACATATCCGCACTGCTTCCGGCACCGCTTCTCTCGGAGGGTCTGCCAGGCCTATGAGTCCGATCAGTTCCAGCTTATTTTCCTTCAATTTTCCCGGTATGGACGGCATATTCC
>JAOAJJ010000324.1 GCA_026414245.1 Candidatus Bathyarchaeota archaeon | reverse complement strand
AACAAAGCCATTCCATTCACAGAGTCTACGAGTTAAAGAGAAAAAGGCTTCAGGGGAAGGCATTAAGGAAGCCATCTCCACAAGGCGTTCTAGCAAAGTCTCTCTAAGAGAGAAATAGAGCGAAGGGCTTCTACACAAGCTGGCAACGTCACTAGCCGAACAGTTAAAGGCTACATCCACGGCTTCAAGGATTGGGAAAAGAAGGAGATTATTAGGAGGTCTAAGGAAAGCAATAGGAACATTACATGAACGTGGAGAGACTTTCTCCACCCAAATCTAAATTTTTGGAGTTTCTTTCTGTTTTAAGGTTTGGAACGTGTTCCACCTTCTCTTTCTAAAAAGAACCGTGATTAGAATGGTTAAAATTAAGAGTAGGAGGATTGGCGGGAGTGGATATTCTGGTATGACCTTATATCCTTCAAAGTATTCTCCAATGTTATATGCATTGTCTACAGCGTAAATTCTATATTGTATTTGAGCCTCAGCTGGCAATCCTGGTATAACT
>JAOAJJ010000323.1 GCA_026414245.1 Candidatus Bathyarchaeota archaeon | reverse complement strand
CACAAAGAGAATTGAAAGTATAGACTGGGCTAGGGCGCCCACGTCGAGCCGAGAGGTTCTGGAATCTCACAAAGAGAATTGAAAGGTTCTAACTGGCGCTTTTTCAATCATGATTTGTTCAGCTCGAATCTCACAAAGAGAATTGAAAGATTCAGGACTGGTCGTGGATGGATGTCTGGGCATACATAATGAATCTCACAAAGAGAATTGAAAGATACTCCACGAGCAAGCATAACCGTCTTTGTTGCGTTAGTATCAGAATCTCACAAAGAGAATTGAAAGTCAGGTCAGCCCGTGTTTTTACCACACCTCTCCTTTCTGAATCTCACAAAGAGAATTGAAAGCGGTATTTGGGTTGAAGTCCTTGAGCCAGGGCTTGTTAAAGGAATCTCACAAAGAGAATTGAAAGATCAAAGCACTATCAACCTTCAACGTCAATAAGTTAGCTATGAATCTCACAAAGAGAATTGAAAGTGTTTTTATGATTTTCGTGGCTCTTTTCGTCATCGCTACAG
>JAOAJJ010000322.1 GCA_026414245.1 Candidatus Bathyarchaeota archaeon | reverse complement strand
GGGCAGCACACTATCACAGCGTTATGTGTGACACCGAATCTCACAAAGAGAATTGAAAGTTAAATAATTTACTTTCATATCATATGCAAGCGAATCAACAGAATCTCACAAAGAGAATTGAAAGATGTTTTACGCAAATCCCAATCCGTTCTGAACCAATCTGGAATCTCACAAAGAGAATTGAAAGAGATTGAAGGCTATCCGATTGCCATCTTTTGGATCAGTTTCGAATCTCACAAAGAGAATTGAAAGTACTCAACTCCAACAGGAAACCTAAAGATAGCAGTTATGAATCTCACAAAGAGAATTGAAAGAATTTTTTCATCTGTTATTCTCAAGATGCATTCAACGGCGCCGAATCTCACAAAGAGAATTGAAAGTTCTCATATCCATAACATTACCTTTTTTTATGAGTATTGAATCTCACAAAGAGAATTGAAAGTGATGCTCCAGCTAAGCATGTCGCCGGCATCTAGGTTGAGAATCTCACAAAGAGAATTGAAAGTTGGCTCTCTTCCAAGC
>JAOAJJ010000321.1 GCA_026414245.1 Candidatus Bathyarchaeota archaeon | reverse complement strand
AGTCCGTAAATATCTTTTGCTTTCCTTACCTTGTCATACAAGTCTGTCGGATATGATACGCATGTGGTAGCCACATAGGGGATACCATGTGCTTCCATGATTTGCCCCATATTTTTGGGGCTATGAATTTTCCCAATTATAGGTGTGGTAGTAGTTTTTACCCCTTTAGGTGTTGCTCCAGACCTTTGAGTACCTGTGTTCATATATGCTTCGTTGTCATAGCAGATAAATAAAAAATTAGCATTTCTTTCAGCTGCCCCACTGAGAGCCTGTATTCCAATGTCATAAGTTCCACCATCTCCTGCCATTGCTAATACTGTAATATCTTCTTTATTTAATGCTTTTAGTCCTGCAACAATACCTGAAGCCATCGCCGCAGTCCCTGGAAAAACGGAGTTAATCCATGGAACCGCAACCGAAGATACTGGGTACATTCCCCCTAACACTGTAAGACAGGAAGCGGGAACAGTCATGACGCATTTGCCTTCCAGGGCTTTTAATATATATCTTAGACCTATGCCAAGACCACATCCTGCACAAGAACGATTACCAGGTAACATGTATTCAATAGC
>JAOAJJ010000031.1 GCA_026414245.1 Candidatus Bathyarchaeota archaeon | reverse complement strand
CTTATGGGCCTGTTCCCCTAATGGCTTCAATAATTTACAGGGATGCAAGCGGATCGCTGAGAAGCTTCAATAACACGATAATTGTTGTCGTTGAACCGTTTATAGATCTTTTAGTGAAGGACATTAGCGCTCTTGGAAAAGCCTCTTCGCTGACGGTCTCCGGTGTGGTGGCTAATTACGGTTCAGCTACGGCATATAGAGTTAGAGCCACTTTCAACATTGGAAACATAAGTAAATCTGTCCTGATAGGGGATGTTGCGCCGGGTGAAGAAATGGCTTTTAGAGTCGAGAGGGTTGAGGCTCCGAGATTGGAGGAGAAGGGAACCTTGATAATAGAGTACGATGATGTTTTTGGTGAAAAATTCTCGAAGGAACTTCTGGTTGAAGTTGAGATGCTGCCTGAGACCCCGCCGCCTTTGCCGAGGGAGGAGGGCTTAGTATTTGAGCGTTGGATCGTTATTGGAGCGGTAATCGCCTTTTTAACCCTCGCATCCCTCCTCATTTACAAGGCTCTGAGATCCAGATCGCTGAATAAAACGTAGTTTAGGAGGGGGAACATGGCGCTTTACATTCTGCTCTTAGATTTCATGAGGTTGGCGTTGAAGGCTCTAAGCGAGAGGAGGGCTAGAGCCGCCCTCACAATAATCGGCATATCTATAGGTCCATTAGTTCTAGTTATGATGAGCTCCGTTGTGAGGAGCTACTCTGACTACGTGGTTGAGAGGGTGACTTCACTAGGGCAGAACGCCATAGCTATTTTTCCACGGGAAAATCATAGGCTGAACGAAGAAGACCTTAACTTCATCAGGTCTCTGGAGGAAGTGGTGAGGGCTGAGCCCTTCTATTCAACTCAAGGGATACTTAAGAGGGGCTCCGAGGAAGTTAGGGTTTCTATATTCGCTATAGAATATGATTTGCTATTCGAGGCTATTGGAAGCCTAGAGATACTTGAAGGCGATATTCCATCCGGGATACTTAACGCCATAGTTGGTAAGAAGATTGCATTCAAGGATAATGGGGAGCAATACTTCATCCTTAACGACGTTATAACTCTAACGATTCCAAAGATCGAGGGCGACAGAATCGTAGGCAAGAAAAATTTGAGCATCAGAATAGGCGCCATCCTCAAGGAGTATGGTGGAGCCTTAATAGTTGATCCAGATTCAACGATTTTTCTCAGCCCTGACGCCGGCAGAAAGCTTTTGGGGATGAAGAGCTGGTCTGGGATATTTGCGCTTACAAGTGATCCATCTTATGTTAAAGGGGTTGTTTCAATAATTAGGGAAAAATATGAGGATAGACTCCAAGTAATAGCTTTCAGCGCGATAGCTGAAGCTATCTCAAGCGTTACAGGCGCAATAAACTTTATAAACTTCTCAACATCGCTTTCAGCTTTCGCCGTAGCTGTAGCCGGGATCGCCGCTACGATGATAACCTCCGTTATGGAGAGGACGCGTGAGATAGGTGTGATGAAAGCCATAGGCTACACGAATACTCAAATACTGCTTCTAATTCTTTTAGAGTCTATAATAATGAGCCTTATAGGCGGCTCAATTGGAATATCGCTCGGGATACTTGGAGCTCACATTTTATCTTCTAGGGGCTTAACTATAGGCGGCTTAGGGCTGACTCTAATGTTAAGCCCGAAGATAACTTCTGATCTGCTGACGCAAACGATTTCGCTCACAATGTCTATAGGTTTGATGGGTGGGGTTCTACCAGCATACAGAGCCTCAAAAATACCGCCTATAGTGGCTTTAAGATACGAGTAGGCTCTGTGTAGATCGCATACCAGGTTTCCAAGCTGTCTCCCTCTTAAATCCGCCGTGATCTACTCGTTTTCTGGAAGAGAGTCGTGTGCGCATCAAGAATTTTGTGGCTTATATCGATGAAAATATTTGTTTAGCGAAGGAATGAAAAAGTTACGTGGCGTCTTTACTTAAAGATTTAAAGATGTTTTTCTCAGGGACCTGTGAAACCGCAGTTTGGACACTTGTATTGCCGTCTGAACTTCCGGCATTTAGAGCATCTCCATATGGTTATTTCGCCGCAGTCTGGGCATTGAAACGATGTTGCATTGTTTCCCGGCGGAATTATCTTGTTGCATGATGTGCAGATTGGCATCGTTGCCCTCTTACTCAACCCTTGCACCTCGATTTAAGATGCGATATCTGTGTAAATACTCCACCCATATATTTAATTTTCTGCCCTTTGAAGCTAATGGAGTGTTATCATGGCTTTAATAAGCATTGGAAGAAGTCTGAGAAGCCTCCTTCCCCTAACAGCCTTCACAATTAAGTTTCCATGGAAATCCATCTCCCCCTTCTCGGAGACATCCCTATAAATCTCTTCCTCAATCACTATTGAAAAGATTTTATCCAAATCTCTATCTGAAAGCTTATTTAATATGTTTCTGATGAATAGCGCTGTTCTAAGCTCTCTTCCAATCTCCCCCCTCCATTTAACTTCATAGGTCTTTAGAAAATTTTCACTCGCATCATTTTCTCCAATAGCTCTGGAGACAACTTCTCCAGCTATCGAGGCGCATTTTCCGCCAAAAACGACGCCGCCCCCACTTATGGGTTTAACCTGCCCAGCGGAGTCGCCGACGACGAGTAGGGCATCTCCATAAGTTTTCTTGATAGGGCCCTGAGTGATAACTAGCCCGGAATAAAATCTGAGACCCCTCATTTTATTGTCGAATCTCTCTCCAAAACGCTTTTTTATAAACTTAAATAATCTTTCCCTCACATCGGATCCTTTACACGCTAAGCCGACTCTGGCGGACTCCTCGCTTAAGGGTATAACCCAAGCGAAGAGCCCTGGAGCCAATCTGTTGCTGAAGTGGACTTCAACATAATCTGGGTTTAAACTCACACCCTCTAGATCTACCTGTAAACCGCTTAGAAGACTGCTTATATTAAGCGTTTCCAACCCGATCGTTTGGAGTATTCTCGACGCTGCCCCCTCAGCGTCGATGAGAATCTTAGCCGCCACCTCGCCGCCGGAGTCTAGAATCCAATAGTCTCCGAGGCGCTTCACCTTCCTAACCCTTGAGTTCAGCCTTATGATGGCGCCGCTTTTAGAGGCTTGTTCCGCCAGAAACAGGTCAAATACATGCCGATTAACGACGCAGGCTATATGCTCCCTCCCCTCGATTGAAAATGAAAGATTTGAGGGTGAGAAGAAGTATGCGCCCCTAACCCTATTAAGCACATAGGGCCCATCTACCGGAACATTGATTTCTCGTAAGCCTTTAATGCTTAAAAGCCCAGCGCAGTGGCATGGCAGCCCTATTTCTCCGTGCTCCTCTAAAACAACGACTTTGGCACCCCTTAAAGATGCTTCTCGGGCTGAGATTAACCCTGAAGGGCCGGCTCCGATTACAGCTATGTCCGCCTCCTCCCCGCTCATAACTTTCCCTTCATGAAGATTGGCTTATGGGTCTTGCTCTGGATGCTTATGTGAACCTTAGGCGCATCGAATTAATTAAGCGTAACTTTAAAATACTGCAAGCGCTTACTTATTGTGCATTTCCCTATGGAGGATGTTAAAGGTGGCTAGGGTCGTGGTTTCACTGAAAATATTTCCTTCAGACATAGATGTTAACTTAAACGCCTTAAAGGAGAGGATCGAGAAGTCTATGCCCAGCTATGCGTCGGTTTACAGGTTTGAGGAGGAGCCTATAGCTTTCGGTTTAGTTGCGCTCATAGCGCATATAGTTCTGCCGGAAGACCGAGCTGGAGGTTTAGATGAGATAGAGAGATGCATACAGAACCTGGAGGGCGTAGGCGACATTCAGACAATTTTAGTTAGGAGAATCTAGGCGAAAAGATTAATTTCGGGAATAGTATATTTATATTCTAGAATTCTTTCTCTCATGTATAGAAGAATTAGGGAGGGAAAAGCATAGTATGGGGAACGAGGTGCAGCTCAGAGTAGGCGATGCGAAGCAGAGAGATGTCTATAGAGGTATCGCCAGAATCGACCAGAAGACCATGGAGAAAATAGGTGTTTCAGCGGGCGACGTGATTGAAATAGTGGGCAAGCGGAAGACTTCGGCGATAGCTTGGCCAGCCTATGCGGAGGATCAGGGTAAAGGCATTATAAGGATAGATGGAATAACACGTAAAAACGTTGGGGTTTCAATAAACGAGTATGTTATCATCCGGAAAGCTGAGGTTATTGACGCCGTAAGTATAACTCTCGCACCGGTAGATATGCGTCTAAACATCGATGAAGACTTTGTTAACTTTGTGAAGAACAGACTTCTGGAGAGAACATTTGTCGAGGGCGATACGACGCTTGTAATGATGCTCGGCCACCCAGTTCAATTTATAGTCACCAAGACCAGACCGCATGGCATAGTTAGGCTGACATATGACACAAGCCTCCAAATACTGCCGGAGCCTGTTCCAGAGGTTAAGGGGCTGCCGAGAGTTACATATGAGGATATTGGTGGGCTAAAGGAGCAGATACAGAGGATTAGGGAGATGGTTGAGCTGCCCCTCAGACATCCGGAAATCTTCCAGAGGTTGGGTATAGACCCACCTAAAGGTGTGCTTCTTCACGGCCCGCCGGGCTGCGGAAAAACTCTACTCGCTAAAGCGGTTGCGAACGAGTCAGACGCATATTTCATCTCGATAAATGGCCCTGAAATAATGAATAAATTTTATGGAGAGTCTGAGGCTAGGCTCCGAGAGATATTTCAGCAGGCTCAGCAGAATGCTCCAAGCATAATTTTCATAGATGAGATAGACGCTATTGCGCCTAAGAGAGAAGAGGTTACAGGAGAGGTTGAGCGCAGAGTTGTAGCCCAGCTGCTCGCCTTAATGGATGGGTTGTCTGAGAGGGGAAACGTCATAGTTATAGGGGCGACCAATAGGCCTAACGCCATAGACCCGGCTCTACGTAGGCCTGGAAGATTCGACAGGGAGATAGAGATAGGTATACCTGACAAGCAGGGTAGATACGAGATACTTATGATTCACACAAGGGGGATGCCTCTATCCGAAGATGTTGATTTAAAGAAGCTTGCGGAAATAACCCACGGCTTCACCGGAGCCGATTTAGCAGCTCTCTGCAGGGAGGCTGCGATGAAAGCTCTCCGCAGATATCTTCCGGAAATAGATTTAGAGCAGGAGAGGATTCCAGCCGAGGTTCTTGAGAAGATGGAGGTTAAAATGGAGGACTTCTTAAATGCCTTCAAGGAGATTACTCCCACGGCTTTAAGGGAGGTTGCCATAGAGGTTCCGACGGTTCATTGGGACGACATAGGAGATCTAGAAGATGTTAAGCAGGAGCTTAAGGAGGCTGTTGAATGGCCGATTAAGAACCCTGAAATGTTTAAGAGAATGGGCATTAAGCCGCCTAAAGGCATACTGCTCTTCGGGCCTCCCGGCTGCGGTAAAACCCTCCTAGCTAAAGCTGTTGCAACCGAGAGTGAGGCGAACTTTATTTCAATTAAGGGCCCTGAAGTTTTATCCAAGTGGGTTGGCGAATCAGAGAAGGCTATTAGAGAAGTCTTTAGGAAAGCTAGAATGTCCGCCCCAGCGGTGATATTCTTCGATGAAATCGACTCACTCGTTCCAAGGAGAGGTTTAGGTTACGGGGACAGCGGTGTAACTGAGCGCGTCATCAGCCAGCTGCTAACAGAGATAGATGGTATCTCGACGCTGGAGGACGTTGTTGTCCTAGCGGCGACAAATAGGCCAGACCTCATCGACCCAGCTATATTGAGGCCGGGTAGATTTGATCGCCTCGTCTATGTCCCACCGCCTAACGATGAGGGTAGACTCGCCATACTAAAGATACACACGAAAGATATGCCGCTGGCTAAGGATGTTGATTTAAAAGCTCTGGCCAGCATGACTAAGGGTTACTCTGGTGCTGATATTGAGGCACTATGCCGGGAAGCAGCGTTTATAGCTTTGAGGCGTGATATTAACGCGAAGGAGGTTACCATGGCCGACTTCCAGGAGGCTATGAAGAGGGTTGGGCCGAGCATAGCGCCGGATATGGAGAACTGGTATAAGAGCTGGAGCCAGCAGTTTAAGAAGATACAGAAGGCGGCTCCACCGCTAATCACGTAGAATGGTGTGGTTTATGGCCTTGAAGACATGGAAGGTTCAGCCGCTGCCCGTAGCTATAATCGAGGTTCTTGAGAAGAAGGGTTCGCTATCAGATGTTGAGTTACTTGAGACTTTAAAGTCATCCTCGGCATATAAAGATCTTAGTTTTAACGAATTAAATAAGGTTCTAATGAGGATGGAAATAGCTGGAATAATTCTAGTTTCATCTTTAACTAAGGGAAGAAGACTCGTTCAGCTAGCCGGTAAGAGATGAGTTTTTCTAAGTCGACGCTTAACGTTTTTAATAAAGAAAGATTTCTACACTAACTTTATCTCCATCTTTAAGTTTCAGCCGCTCCCTTAAGCATATCGGAGAAATTATCTCTAGCACGTCTCTGCCGTAATGGCTTCTAAAGGCAAATACGACGGCACCCCTCTCCCTTCCATCCAATATGGCGTGAAAGCATTTTACAGGACCATAGGTCCTGTCCTTATTCTTGAAGCCCTCAATTTTTATGCCCGGGTAGGCGTCTAGCTCAGTTCTCAGTTTGATGCTTTCTCTGTCATCGGTTATTTTCAGGTTTAGGGTTCCTGGATACGGGTCGAAACCGAGCTTTTCAATAAACTGTTTTCTATAGGGTTCTTTAGACACATAGTAAGCGCCCTCGCCCAGGCCGCTGAAAACCTTCCCCTCAACTTTTATAGAGAAAGGCTTCTCCTCGAAGATCGAGCGTAAACATAGGTAAATCCTTCGAAGATACTCTTCCCCATCCCTAGATATTCTTATTAGGCTTCCCTCTTTTGTCACCGCCCGCTGAATTAACCCTTTCCGCTCCAAGCTAATTAATCTTCTAGACGTGCTTTGCTGCGATAATCCGGTTTCCTTAGCGAGGGCGGTTGTTGAAATCTTTATCGTGTTGCGACATGCCCCCATTTCAGCAAGCCTACATAATAGGAGGAAATCTTTTGAGAACTCCCTATTATTTGTAGGCGTTTTCACGGCTTTATCTTTCCCCAATGTTCCCTTTTAAGCCTCCTCCACTCCAAGATATGCATGTAATATTTAGGGAGCTATTTTTCTTTTTCACTCTCCTTTCCATGAAGAATGCCGGGCATTTTTCTCCTCAGAGACTTGAGGGTTCCTGAGGTGAGCAGCACATGCATTGCAGCGTCCTCGCCGTCAACCTCCGTCACCGCGACTATTGAAGCCTGAACCATCTGTAACGCTCTATGTGAGCAGCGTACTATGGCGTACTTCATCTCATCATTATATTCAATGAGGGACATGTCCGTTTGGCTGGCGCCGTATTCACCAAACAGCCGAATAATATTATACCATAATGCGCTCCGAATACCCCTTTCGCTAGGCGCCTTATCGCAGTCAATTTTAACCAGAATGTAGCGCCGTCTATCTTTCTTCAGCAGTCTTCACCCCTCTTCACTATGAAGACGCCTGGACACACATAGTTTCGGCTAAGCTTCTTCCGGTTTCGCTCAATTATATTTATAGGGTTCTCTGACAGCGCTCTCTCGGCACGGCATAGGTCTAAGCCTATAATATAGGAGAAGAAGGCGTAGTCTTCAGGTCTTCTAAGCATTCTCAAGCTGCTGGCACCGCTTGACAGGACTATGGGCACATTAAAATCGCTAGATATCGATATTTCCCTCCTAAGAACATTCATCATATCGATTCTAGTTTTTCCCTCAAGATAGATTAATGGCGCTATGTTGATTTCTAGGGCAGCATTCTTCTCTGAGGCAAGTTTCGCCTCAGAAGCTCCGAAAAAATGTTTTTTAGGCTCGCTTGGCGAGAATAGCAGTAAATCCACTCTCCTATCTTTAGCGGCTTGGAGAGCGACCTCTCTGGTATTACAGTAGACTGCAATAACCTCAAATCTCCATCTGACGCTGCTTAAAGTCTTTAAAAGTTCTCTGGCGTTTTTCGGCGTTAAATCAACTCTTACAACTAGATCTAAGCCTAGATCACTGCACATTTTACGGGCGCTTTCAATGCTCTCTTTGTCGACGTTAACCGGGAAGGTTAACCCCACAATACTATATCCTAAAGCAGCTGACTTCTCTAATAGGCTTCTCACTTTATCAGGCTGATTTATCGGCGGGCAGAGGTGGAGGTCTACAAACGGTTTTTTCATGGTAGCAGTCCTATTGCTTGACATGTCTTTCTAATCTCTTCAATATTCGACGCTTTAAATTTTACATGGATTCTTATGGGGTCAGCCCTACAAAACCTGAGTCTTCCTCTATAAGCCTCTTGTTTATCTAGCCTCATATAAAGGCTTCCTTTATCTAAATGTAGGTGCAGGTGCCTAAACAAGTCCTCTTTATCCACGCTCGGAAGATTTAGGGATAGGTGGAGCAGAAACGACTCGGATATTTCAGGCTCCCTTATCTGCGTCCTAAACAGAATTATCGGGTTCCCATATTCGCCTTTAAGCTTACTCCTACTGAAAGATATTTTGCCAGCATGCTCCGGTGGAAAAATATTTTTAGCTGCGATTAGAGCCTTCTCCTGGTCTTCCGTCGCATGAACTATGAAGCTTATGTCTATATAGGATATTTTTCTCATTTTATATCCTCAACACTTATTTTAATGTTTAATTCTTCCCTTTTAAGTTTCCTTAGAGACTTTTAGGCATCTTACGACTTAATCTTAACGCTGTATATGTCGCATGATTTCGAAGTGGTTACTGTTAGTAGCGGTTATCGCTGCTTGAGAATGATATGCGAAAATGATGGGAGACAGCGGGCTATTTTTGGCTTCATTTATCTTTGTAAAGTCGCCTTACATTCATCCGGGGCTCTACTTTGGTGTCGAAGAGCATGTCTCGAACGCTAACCCATAGAACCACGTCTGAAATGCCCAATAGAACCCTAATATCATAACCCTACAAACCCCACTTGTGAATAATACAACTAAAACAGAAGTCAATAGTCAATCACAGTAGATGCCCCTTTGACCATAAGCTTTATAAATCACACTCTCTTCCAATATTAAGTTGGGGGAAAGAATTATGCAGGAATCCAAAGAAGTAATAGTGAAGATCCCATGGCTGACAGTAATTCTAACATGTGTAATAGTAACGTGTTTCTTGAGCTTACATAATACTTTCATCTCGCAGCCTTGGCAGTCAGGTTCAAACCCTGGTCCTTCAGGCTTCGGCTTCATGTTCATCATGATGCCATATGCTGTAATGGTACTATTCCTTATACTTGAAAGGGCTGGAATTACAAGAGGGCTTAGTGAGAGAACATTAGCAATAATATACATTGCTACTTTAATGTCTTCGATTTACCCAACATATAAGGGTTGGAGCTGCCACTTTTTCGGCACTTCCCATGTTAGGACAGAAGACCAAGAATTGTTTGGATGGGCCGTCCCTCTTGTATGGATGCCCTCAGCTGACGCCATTAGAGCCATTTACTTCCCAGGAAGCATTGACGCCCTCTTCCGCTATGGGAATGAATGGGCAGCTACGATAATATGGTGGATCCTAGTTAATGTTATTGGTGGTTCACACCTTCTAGCATGGGCCTTCCTACTTAGACGCCAGTGGGTCGATATTGAGGAATTGCCGTTCCCTCACGCTAGAGGATGGATTATTGGAATGGTGGCCTCTAAAACAACTGATGGCGTGAAAACAAAGATAATTTTAGGAGCCACGGTAGTATCAATATTACTTATGGTACCATTTATGGCGCTAATGCTTTATCCACCTCTACCAGACTTATGGGGATGGCTTAAAGGAGCATATTTTATAACATGGGCGCCAGGCTCCTTCCAGATTCAGAATGCTTACCCCATCCTTTCGAGCACTATCGTTGGACCTATATGGGTTCAAACAAACTGGATTTATTATGCCCTAATGATTTTGGCTCCTACAGATTTCCTACTTAGCGCCACTGTTGCCTACTTAGTGTTTATGCTCTTAATACCGCAAATCCTCTACTACTTTGGATACTATAGCGGTTTACTTGCAGTTATTGGTGGATGGGGTAAATTAAGCGCTCTACTGCACGATGAGCCACTTAAACTTGGTGCTGTGAGCTTTGGTATGTCGATTGGCGTCTTCCTATTCTATATAGGTTTTAGAGTTAGATATCTTGGTGACACGCTAAAGGCGTCATTCGGAAAAATAGGCTCTTCGATTTCAGTTGAAGAAGCAAGATTATATAGAATGGCATGGATATTATTGCCAACAACATTTATAGTTATGATCGCTATGTGGATGTATAGTGGATTAAGTTTTCCGGCAGCTCTTCTGCTTCAAATAACAATAATAA
>JAOAJJ010000320.1 GCA_026414245.1 Candidatus Bathyarchaeota archaeon | reverse complement strand
AACCACAACTACTTAATACATTTCTTCTCAATTTACCTGACTATCTCAAATATCGCTAAACTTAAATTTGAAAGCAAACCACAACCTAATTACATTAACAGAATAACAAAACCCTACTATCTCAAATATCGCTAAACTTAAATTTGAAAGCAAACCACAACAAATATGATAGTGTGTCAAGATTGCGTAGGACTATCTCAAATGTCGCTAAACTTAAATTTGAAAGCAAACCACAACAGTTTATAAAATAGTGTTTATCTTATTATAACTATCTCAAATATCGCTAAACTTAAATTTGAAAGCAAACCACAACTATGTTCAATTAAATCTTTCCAATCTTTTACTATCTCAAATATCGCTAAACTTAAATTTGAAAGCAAACCACAACCAATACATTAACATTTGTTTTACATCGTTAACTATCTCAAATATCGCTAAACTTAAATTTGAAAGCAAACCACAACAATAATTCGATCCTTGCTTGCCCGTCTGCAGGTGATAGAGAAAAAGTATAATAGTTAAACATTTCAACTAACGCAAAAAGAAAATAGAACTAAAAGAGAATTAGATGAAATA
>JAOAJJ010000319.1 GCA_026414245.1 Candidatus Bathyarchaeota archaeon | reverse complement strand
GCTTAAGCGTCTCTCTTTCGTCGCTTCCTAAAAAGCTGTCAAAATCTTCGAGATTGGAATGAGCTCTCCTTCTCTCAGAGCTTTAAGTCCTTCAGACCCACTCGAGAGCTCTCTTTTCTCCACTTAGGAATCTCTATTATCTCCTTTAAGAAGTAAAAAAGCAAGTTTTGCGAGTGAAAGAACAAAATCCAGAGGACTACATAGACGATCCTCAACACTAATAACATCATACATTTTGGACATAATACTAAGGATACTGATAGAAGATCGAGAATTGGCTATAGAAGCTATAGAAACCTCAGAGTTTACCGTGTTTATGCTTAGAAGCAAAAAAAGGCTAAAAGACTATATAGACACATTAGGCAAATTAATAAAATATACCGAAAATTTAGAGAAATATTGCTAATTCTCTAACTTCAAAATCTCGCTTAGTCAACTCTAAGAGTGAAAAATCAGCTTCTCTGATTAAATAGTAGGAATAAACCTGAAAAATCCATGCCGGGGGCGGGATTCGAACCCGCGACCTACAGATTATGAGTCTGTCGCCCCAACCAGCNAGGCTACCCCGGCTTAAATC
>JAOAJJ010000318.1 GCA_026414245.1 Candidatus Bathyarchaeota archaeon | reverse complement strand
AAGTCTCTTATGGCGATTATAGCCCTTCTCAGCTTCTCCTCCTCTTAGGGGTTGGCTTTTTGTACAGCCTGCCTTGAGGTTTCCTCAGACTTTTCTGTCAGTTCAGCTGAGGCGAAGGTTACGCCGTGAATGCCGTCTCTTCCTGTTTTGCCTCCTGCTAGGACGATTATGTCGCCTGGTTTGACGTTTCTCCTGAACTTTTTAATGGGGAGAAGTCCAACACAGCCGCAGTAAACAATAACGTTTCCCACATAGCTTTCGTCGAAGTATATGGCACCGTTGACTATCGGGATCCCCATGTTGTTGCCGTAGCACCCTATGCCAGCGACTACGCCCATGTAAATGTATTTAGGATGCTTTATTCCTGGCGGAAGTTTCTCGTATGGGTAATCGAGCGGGCCGAAGCCTAAAACGTCCATACAAGCAATGGGATCCGCCCACACGCCTAGGATGTCGCGGATCACACCGCCAACTCCTGTAGCTGCGCCGCCGAAGGGTTCTATAGCTGAAGGATGATTATGAGTTTCTACTTTAACGGCTATGCCGTAGCCGCCTTGGAAGCGTATTATTCCAGCGTTGTCCTCAAA
>JAOAJJ010000317.1 GCA_026414245.1 Candidatus Bathyarchaeota archaeon | reverse complement strand
AGCGACTACATCCGAGATATGCTCCGAGAGAAACTCACTTTCAATTCTCTTTGTGAGATTCTTTGCTAAAACATGTTCATGCGCCGACTTCACTTACCGCTTTCAATTCTCTTTGTGAGATTCAGAGTGTTTTTAGCAGTCGTATTGATTGGTGACTTCTAGCTTTCAATTCTCTTTGTGAGATTCTGCTGGATGCTCTTTCGTTAACTACTGCGACTACTTCGTCTTTCTTTCAATTCTCTTTGTGAGATTCAAAAAATTTACGAAAAAATGCCAGATCTTCTTTTACGTAAATCTTTCAATTCTCTTTGTGAGATTCTAGCAGCCTTGGAACTCATGCATACCCCGCTCACCCTTAACCTTTCAATTCTCTTTGTGAGATTCATTGATGGAGCAGGATGATGACCACATAGTGATAACAAATACTTTCAATTCTCTTTGTGAGATTCTAATAAAGGAGGAGGTGAGAAAAAAATGGGTGAAATAAGACTTTCAATTCTCTTTGTGAGATTCTTGACACGAAAAGTTCTCGAGAAATATAAAGAGATGACTTTCAATTCTCTTTGTGAGATTCTTGGATGAAGATAGCGGCTTATAT
>JAOAJJ010000316.1 GCA_026414245.1 Candidatus Bathyarchaeota archaeon | reverse complement strand
GTCAATTGCAACTTTTACCGCATGTGCACTCTCTGGAGCTGGAACGATTCCCTCAGTTCTTGCAAAGAACATGCCTGCGTTGAACACCTCAAGCTGTCTAACTGCGACTGGCTTTATTATTCCGTTTTTAACAAGAACGCAAATCGAGGGAGCCATGCCATGGTAGCGAAGACCTCCGGCATGTATTGGTGGGGGAATGAAGTCATGTCCAAGCGTATACATCATCAAAAGCGGTGTTAAGCCAGCGGTGTCGCCGAAGTCGTATCTGTATTCTCCTTCAGTCAGTGAAGGACATGCTTTTGGCTCAACTGCGATCAGCTCAATGTTCTCTTTAACGGAATCTTTTACAAATGGATAACAAAAGCCTGCAAAGTTGCTTCCACCACCAACGCAACCGATCAAGTAATCGGGTTTCAATTCGAGCAATTCGAACTGTTTCTTCACTTCCAATCCGATGATCGTTTGATGTAGCAAGACATGGTTTAAAACGCTCCCAAGGCTATACTTTGCGTTTTTACTCGTTACAGCAGTTTCTACAGCTTCACTTATTGCAATTCCCAAGCTACCAGGACAATTTGGATCCTTTTCAAGTATCTTCCTTCCACTCTCAGTC
>JAOAJJ010000315.1 GCA_026414245.1 Candidatus Bathyarchaeota archaeon | reverse complement strand
CTCCTTTCTCTGCTCGGGCTAAACTGTATAAATTTTTGGGTCTTTATAAATTAGTTGCTGCTTTGGCTGGCATATTCCATTCTTGAAATATGTTTGTTCACATGCTCATTTCGGTTTTGGAAATTTCGCTTTATAAATCGTAAATGAATGCTTATCTTAAGGAGAAGGCGGAGCATGCCTAATATGTTTGAAGAAATGGCTTCTGGCGCCGTCCAGATGTTAATATTTTTCTTCTGGATCACCCTAGTGTTCATAATATTTTATGGCGCCTTATGGGTTCGCTCTCAAAAGAAAGCCGGGTAAAACATACGAAACGCATAAATCCCAATTTTACGCTTAAAACTTTGGTTTCGGGCGGTAGCTCAGCCTGGTAGAGCTTCCGAGCCTGCTGACAAGCTCAGCAGACGGAGACGCTGTAGACGCCTACCCGGATGGTGGGCGTTAACCTTCAGCCTGCCAGGCGTACAACGGAAACCGGAGTGTCGCAGGTTCAAATCCTGCCCGCCCGACCAAAGTTAGTTTGAGAACAGTCCACTTGTTATTGCCTTTTTTATGTTTTCTATGTGGTGGTTTATGACTGTGTCTTCTTTTATCATTGGTGTTATGCTTCTTACCTTCATGT
>JAOAJJ010000314.1 GCA_026414245.1 Candidatus Bathyarchaeota archaeon | reverse complement strand
ATACTAGTTGCATCAACCGTAACTCTATACATTTCCTTATGGATTTTTCAACCTCGATTGTTGAAAGAAGAAATGGTCGCTTTCCTCTTTTGTATGCTTATGTTTTCTCTTTCAATTTTCCTTATGGTTAGTAGACGTGATTCATTAAAGATTTTAACTGGACTTAATATGGCTGAGAATTCCCTATACCCATTGCTAGCTAAAACTCCAATAACCCTTATCCCTTTCATCCTCGTGTTAATGATATTTGTAACTGCTGTGGGAACATATATAATTGTTGAAGCTCATAGAGATTATGGCACAATCCTAGTTAACCGGTGGAGGTGGTGAATAAATGTATTCACTACTTCCACTTTTAACTCTAATAATTCCACTTTTCGCTGGAGTTATGTGTCTTTTTACATGTTTATTCCGTTTTCTAGAGGATTTTTCAAAAAGAACCTCAAAAATTCTACTAGTAATTAGTGCAACCTTAAGCTTGATGATAGTGTTAATCATGTTCTCATATTGTGCTTCAGGTGAAATTTTAGAAACCCCAGAACTTGGTTTAAGAGCTGATCCTTCAAACATTATTGCATTAACGAGTACTGCTGTACTATTCTTCCTAGTTTCAATTTACAATATGAGTGCTGAAAGAGGTGGTCGACTTAAACC
>JAOAJJ010000313.1 GCA_026414245.1 Candidatus Bathyarchaeota archaeon | reverse complement strand
GTTACCGCGGAAGAGAATGCAAGCATCTCCGCTTCATCAAAGAATCTCACAAAGAGAATTGAAAGAACACACCTAAAAAAGCTGAAGAATGTGAAATGTATTCTCCATGAATCTCACAAAGAGAATTGAAAGGGAGAAAAAGCCTGAATCTCTGTGCGTTCTAAAAAATCCAAGAATCTCACAAAGAGAATTGAAAGTTTTTCAAACTCCCTGTTCGCCATCCAGATTTTTTCCTCTGAATCTCACAAAGAGAATTGAAAGTCCGCTCCACCGTGAATGAAATACCCTCAGTCTGCACTAAGAATCTCACAAAGAGAATTGAAAGTACATGTCTTCTCTCTCAAATCAACCACATAAAACTTGTTTGGAATCTCACAAAGAGAATTGAAAGTCAACTGTTCTGTTAGTCGTTCAATATCACCGTATGGAAGAATCTCACAAAGAGAATTGAAAGGGTTTCAAGGGGTGAAGTGTCATTTTGGAGCGGGTGGGCTGCTTCCTGAAGAAGAATCTCACAAAGAGAATTGAAAGGATGAGGGCGCTAGGCTTCTCATTCAAGAGGTTTTAGGATACTGTGAATCTCACAAAGAGAATTGAAAGAGTCTATGGCCCAGAACTCGGCTCAGCCGCCTTGACACACCTTTCTGAATCTCACAAAGAGAATTGAAAGTAGGTCCCATGCCCTCACGTACCCG
>JAOAJJ010000312.1 GCA_026414245.1 Candidatus Bathyarchaeota archaeon | reverse complement strand
GCTACGCTGGGCGCAGCGTTAACATCTTTTGTTGGAGTTAAATGCTATAAATCGATTGATGAGGCGAGAAAGAGCTTTTTCACCGAAGAAAAAGTATTCTATCCAAACTACGCTAATAGCGAGACACTAGATAGAATATTTGACAGATATTTGAAAGCTTTAGAGAATTTGAGGCGCTTATATGGGGCGCCAGAATAAGAAATATGGGGGGATAAATGGCGGAAGCGTTATTTTAGGAGAATATCCAGCACTTCCCTTAAGCTGTTTACCTCAAAGTCCGGTAAATCTTCCATGTTAACAACACTTATATTTCTCCGTTGCACCAATATTGTCTTCATACCAGCCTTCTTTGCCCCTCTAATATCTACATCCGGCGTATCTCCAATGAAAACGGAGTCCGATGCTTTAATCCCTAGGGCATTTAAGGCGACGAAGAAGATTTCTGGGCTGGGTTTGCGCCTATTAACTTCAGCTGAAACAACCACCACGTTTAGAAAATCTCTAAGCCCATGAAGAAGCAGGAGTTTATGGACGCATTCTGGGATCGCAAAGTTAGATATAACCCCTGTTCTATATCCATGTTTAATTAGGCTTTGCAGAACGAAAACAGCGTCTTCATCTGGGCGAATATGGCGCATAAATTCCTCCGAGTATGCGTTGGCGGCGCCCACCGCAATCGGGTCGGGGAGAGCACAATTATAGCCTAGTTTAGAT
>JAOAJJ010000311.1 GCA_026414245.1 Candidatus Bathyarchaeota archaeon | reverse complement strand
ATATTGGTTGTACCATTCTTTATGATGTGATAAGTATTTAAAGAAAAACTGAAGCCACTTCCATTTTCAGATACAATATCAACTCTATTTACAGGGGTAAAACTTGCATAAACATTATTATCTTTAACTTTAAATTCATTTATTAATGGACCCATTGAAGAATAGAATTCCCCTCTTTTAATGGCAGTAATAATTTCATCTCTAGATTTATCTTTAACTTTAACTAAAATCCAACCTCCAGGAGCATCAAGACCATTATACCAATGGGCATCATCTACTGCAAAACCATAAATTTCAGTATTTTTTACAAGTACACTATCCCAATGACATGTAGAATAACCTTTTGCTACTTCAACATCACAACCAGTATTATAGATTTCTATACCAACATAATTACGTATATTAAGAAGATCATTAACTGTTAAATTAGACCAGTATGGATGAGCAATTATGGCTAAACCTATCCCATTTATATAATCAAGAAGGCTTTGAATAGAATCATCTCTAAGTTTAAGAATATATTTTTCATCATCGACATCAATTCCTACCACATGATAAGACCCACCTAAAAAGCTATTTTTAACATCGATCTCTACACCGGGAAATAGAATTAAATCATTAGAATTTATATGTGTTACTTTATCATGATCAGTTAAAGCTAGAAAATCAAAACCATTCTTATAATAGTATTCTATAACCTTATTTGGAGGTAATGCTCCATCAGAATTATTTGTATGAGAATGAAGATTACCTTTAACCCAAAT
>JAOAJJ010000030.1:5612-10491 GCA_026414245.1 Candidatus Bathyarchaeota archaeon | reverse complement strand
CGTCAGATGTGTATAAGAGACAGCAGCAGGGTTCTACTCGTTACAGACCATAATTTGAGGGCTCTCGGCGTCACCAGAGATGTCGAGAAAGCCCTTTCAGAGGAGGGCTTAGTTTTCGAGGTTTTCAGCGACGTTGAAGCTGAACCCAGCATAGGGGTGGCTGAGAGAGTGGCTGAGTTCGCTAGAAACGGTAGATACGATGTCGTTATTGGTGTTGGGGGAGGCAGCGTATTAGATATGGCTAAAATTGCATCTATAGCTCCAACCAACCCCGGCTCAATGAGGAGCTATATTGGTGTAGATCTTGTTAAGAAAAATGGGCTGCCGAAAATTCTTATGCCTACAACGGCTGGAACAGGCTCAGAGGTAACTAGAGTCGCCGTTATAACGCTGGAGGATGAAGAGGTTAAGTCGGCGATAATAAGCCCATATTTACTCAGCGACGTGGCAATAGTTGACCCGAAGCTAACTTTCAGCATGCCCCAGAAAATAGCGGCTTCAACCGGCTTAGATGCATTAAGCCATGCCCTCGAAGCGGTAATGGCGGTCAACGCTAACCCGATAACTGATGCCCTAGCCCTACAAGCTATTAGGATAATATACGAAAATCTGCCGCGGTCCTACAGGATCGGTGATGCGGAGAGCAGAGTTAATATGAGTTTAGGATCCTTGATGGCGGGTATGGCGTTCGCGAACTCATGGGTATGTTTGGGGCATGCCTTAGCATACTCCTTCTCCGTAGCCTATAAGTTACCGCATGGGATCTCTTGCGGCTTATCCTTACCTTATGCCTTCAAATACAATATGCCAGCAATCCTCCATAAAATTCCCCGGATTGCCGAAGCCGTCGGCATCTCAGAAGAAAAGGCTACAGGCGAAAAACTGGGGAAACTTATTTTATATAAGCTTTTAAGTATGCTCAAGGACCTCAACGTGCCCAATAGCCTTAAAGACATAGGTGTGCCTGAAAGCAGCGTTGAGAAGATTGCGGATAAACTATTAACTTTAACGCGTTTAATTCGGGCAAACCCGAGAAATATCACTAGAGAAGACGCTTTGAAACTCGTTGCGGAAATGTGGCGTGGTTTAGAATAAGATTGTTTGGTGAGAAAGGTTTGCCTAAGCGTCCAATAATCACTTTGCTCTCGGATTTCGGACTCAGAGATTCCTATGTTGCTGAAATGAAAGCCGTGATACTCTCGATAGCCCCAAATGCACATATGGTTGACATAAGCCATGAAGTTAGAAAATTCGATGTTAGGATGGGAGCCTTTCTGCTGGCACGTGCAGCACAATTCTTCCCGAGGGGAACAGTGCATTTAGCCGTAGTTGACCCTGGGGTTGGCACAGAGAGGCGTCCAATAATTGTTGAGACTAAGAGGAGCTTTTACGTGGGTCCAGATAATGGACTATTGATTCTTTCGGCTCAAAAAGAAAATATTGAGCACGTATACGTTATAGAGAACAGGAAATATATGCTCACGCATATCTCAAGGACTTTTCATGGGAGGGACATATTTGCGCCGGCCGCTGCGTATTTAGCGAGGGGTGTTCCGCCGTCCAATCTGGGTTCGGAAATATTTGACCCAGTTATACCTCAATTCGCTAAACCTGAGGTGTCGGGTAGTTCTATTAGGGGCGAAATTATACATGTTGATGATTTTGGAAACTTGGTCACGAACATAGCGGATTCGGATCTGAGGCGGCTTGGGATCGAGGAGGGCGATAGCTTACTCGTTGAGCTTAAGGGAGAAAAAATGCTGCTAAGGTTGTGTAAGGCTTATGGTGAGGTTCAGGTTGGCATGCCCCTCGCAATAATTGGAAGCTGCAATTTTATCGAGTTATCTGTGAATCGGGGCGACGCCTCAAAATTCTTCGGGGTTAAAGATGGGGAAGAAATAGTTGTTTACAAGCAGACAGTTGGCAAATAAGAGTAAGAAGCATATTTTCACCAGTAGTTGTCCACGTGAAAAATGATAAAGATGCGGAGCAGAATCTTTTAATCCGCCTCTCGCCTCGCTACATGTAAAAATAGAGGCGCCCGCAACCTTTATTTTTCAAGGTTTCTAAAGATGATTGGATAAAGTGATAATTAATTTGGATCGGTTAAAGATGTTTAAACGTGAAGAAGGTTTCATTTATCCAATAATTTTTTTGTATCTCAGCATAATATTGTTTTCAGAATACTCTGTGGGAGCCTATGGGTTAATGAGCCTTGAAGATCTACGCAAATATTATGATTATGATAGGGCTATGCCCCTAAACGTCTCTGAGGAAGTCTTCGAAGAGAAGGAAGACTATAAAATTGTGAAGGTTTATTTTGACTCAGTTAACGGCGAAAGAGTTCCATCACTCCTATTACTTCCTAAAGGCGAAAAGAAGGCTCCCTGCATAGTTTTTCTGCATGGTTATGGGGGGTCGAAAGAAGACATACTCGAGGTCGCCAGCCTAGTTGCTAGAGAAGGTTACGCGCTCATAGCCATAGATGCCGTATATCATGGTGAGAGGAAGGTTCCCGGCAAGGAGCTGTATTCTCCAGATATAAGCGAATCTATGAGCGGCATAATTCAAACAGTGATAGATCTTAGGAGAGCAGTAGATTATCTAGAGACCAGACTAGACATCGATGCTGAACGAATAGGTTATGTTGGCGGAAGCATGGGCGGCATAATAGGCGCTATATTCATTGGCGTTGAACCGAGGATAAAGGCAGCTGCTCTCATAGTTGCGGGGGGAAACATGAGCCTGATGATAAGGGAGAGCCAACACTACACTATGCCAGCTATAAGGGAGCATCTCCAGAGGGAGGGAATAAGCTACGAGGAATTACAGAGAATCCTGGATCCAATAGACCCAATAAACTTCATAAAGTATTTTTCACCTAGACCATTAGTTTTCCATTTAGGTAAATTCGATAGAATTGTTCCAGCCGAAGCTGGAAGACAATTATATGAGGCGGCTGGAGAACCGAAGCAGGTATACTGGTATGATGCTGAACACAGTCTCCCAATGGATCTCGTCGCTGCGCGGATTCTAGATTTCATGGATCGAAACCTGCTTGGTAAACCATTTGCCTACCGAGAGAACCTCTACTGGATAAGGAAATATGCTCCGCCGCTAGGAGTGTTAATCAGCGTTCTTCTCATATTATTCTATCTGTTTAGGAGAAAGCTGAGAAGACATTAGATTAAAAATATGTCAGCCCATTACTCTACCCTGACGATTCTCGCCCCCTGCCCCGGCTTAGCACATAGAATTCTGCTCTCTACACCCACTTCCTTAAACGCCTCCCTCATCTCCAACGCAACCCTCTCAGCGCTATTTTTCTCCGAGTCTACAAGCGCTATTACCGATGGCCCCGCACCACTTATAGACACCCCCGCAGCTCCAGACTTTAGAGCCCTATCTTTAACATTACTCAGCCCCGGAATTAAGTGAGCCCTAGCTGGCTCAACAACTGCGTCAACCATACCTTTACCCATAACCTCAACGCTTTTCAGCGCTATCCCAGCCACGAATGTAGCGGCTCGCCCAACATTATGCACCATGCTCGAAAGGCTAATCTCACTCGGTAAAACAGATCTCGCAAGCCTGGTGTCGACCCTTATCTCAGGCAGAGCGATAGCGAATTCAGCGTTCGGCGGAAGCTTCAGCCTCAAAACATCCAGCGGCTTCCTAGAGGTTATTAACGTGAAGTCCCCTAGAATAGACGCTGAAACATTATCCGCATGGGGTGCTCCAGCCGAAGCCAATTCACCCAGAGCCGCAAACTCTATGAGCTGAACGGGGCTTAAATTTAAGCCTAAAAGATCGTTCACAGCCACAGCTGTTGCAGCTGCGCTAGCAGCGCTGCTGCCAAGCCCGCTTCCAGGCCTTATACCCTTATAAATCCTTATTTTTAAGCCACATTTTTCTCTTGAATACTTTAGCATTTCTAGCGCGACTATTCCAGCAGTGTTCATCTCAGGTTTAATCGGTATCTCCCCTGATCCTTCTCCATAAACCTCGATCTCAACTACTCTATCAGCCATTCTTTCGACAGTAACTCTGTCAAAGAGCGCGTCCAATGCTACTCCAAATACATCGAAGCCGGCGCCTAAATTTGCTGATGTTGCGGGAGCTACTGCTTCAACTATTTTTAGACTCAAGGTTCATCACCAGAATAAAAATATTTTTGAGGTTAAGGCTAATATTAAAGTTATTCATCTCATGTTAGTTTAAGGTATGGAGGAGGTAAAGTTATGGATGTGTTTGAGGCTATTTTAGGTAGGCGCAGCATAAGAAAATATTTAGATAAACCTGTTGAGGAAGAAAAGATCATTAAATGCCTATATGCGGCTACATGGGCTCCGTCAGCACATAACTCTCAGCACTGGAACTTTATCATCGTAACTGATCAAGAAACCAGAAGAAGGATGGCTGAGATTCATAGGTGGGGGAGATTTATGGCAGAGTCACCCGTGGTCATAGCTGTTCTCGGAGACCCCTCTAAATCAAGCTTCTGGCGTGAAGATTTAGGCGCAGCTGTGCAAAACATGCTTTTGGCAGCGTATGCTCAGGGTTTAGGAACATGCTGGATGGGGGTTGCGGACACCCCTTACGAGGAGCCTATAAAGAAGCTCTTAGGTATACCGGAGAATCTAAGGGTTCTATGTACGGTGGCGCTTGGATATCCGGCTGAGTCGCCCTCGGGGAGAAGAGAAAAATTGAGGCGAAAGCTGCATTGGGAGAAGTATGGTGTTCAAAGGGAGATTAAAGAGCCTGCGATTCTAGAAAAGCCGCCTTAAAATCGCTTGACGCCATTACTATAATAGTAGACTTCAGCGCTATAGCGCGAGCATATTTATATTAGTCAACTCACTCTAATCATTCAAAGATG
>JAOAJJ010000030.1:0-5602 GCA_026414245.1 Candidatus Bathyarchaeota archaeon | reverse complement strand
GATGGTGTCTCGAGATGAGTGTTCCGCTGGAGAGGGTTGATAAGTATATTTGGCGCATACCCAAGTATAGACCCGGCATGCGGGTTCCGGGAGTAATCTTTGCGGATGAAGATCTACTTGAAAAAATGAAGACGGATAAAACTCTAGAGCAGTGCGCTAATGTAGCCCATTTACCCGGCATATATAAATACTCCATAACTTTGCCGGATGGACATGAAGGCTACGGTTTCCCGATAGGAGGCGTCGCAGCGACCGATTATGAGGAGGGTGTAATAAGCCCGGGCGGGGTAGGCTACGATATTAATTGCGGTGTAAGGCTTTTAGTTACCAAACTTTCAGAGAAAGATGTTAGACCAAAACTAGGTGAATTGGCGACAACAATATTCCACAATGTTCCAAGCGGGCTTGGCAGCCATAGGAAGGACTTTTCAGTCTCCATGAATGAGCTCGATAGGATAACGAGGGAAGGTATACCATACTTGATAGATAAAGGCTACGGTTGGCGAGAAGACATTGAGCATTGCGAAGAGATGGGATGTATGCCCGGCGCAAACCCGGAAAAGGTTTCAAGCACCGCTAAGAGGAGAGGGGCACCTGAGCTCGGAACCCTTGGTTCAGGAAACCACTTCCTAGAGATACAGAGGGTTGACAGGATATTTAATGAGAAGGCTGCCAAAGCATTCGGGATAATTCATGAAGGGCAGGTTACAGTGATGATCCACTGCGGATCCCGCGGATACGGACACCAAATATGCTCAGACTACCTGCGGATTATGGAGAGAGCCGTACATAAGTATCACATAGATCTGCCTGATAGGGAGCTGGCATGTGCACCCGGAACAAGTCCAGAGGCTCAAGACTATTATCAAGCCATGGCATGTGCCGTGAACTATGCTTTCGCAAATAGGCATATGATCACCCATTGGGTTAGACAGAGCTTCGAACAAGTATTCAAGACGTCTGCTGATAAACTTGGGCTTCATTTAATGTATGACGTCGCCCATAATATTGCTAAGATCGAGGAGCATAATGTTAACGGTAAGACGGTGAAGGTTTGGGTTCATAGGAAGGGTGCAACAAGAGCCTTCCCACCTGGACACAAGGATGTCCCAGCGGACTACCGAAGCCTTGGTCAACCAGTTATAATACCTGGATCCATGGGCACAAGCTCCTGGGTTCTAGTCGGCACACCAAGAGCCATGGAGATAACCTTCGGCTCAACCGCTCACGGAGCCGGAAGAATGCTTAGCCGCGCAGCTGCAACAAAACGATTTACTGGTGGTGAGATAAAGAGGCAGCTTGAGAGCCGCGGTATAGTTATTAGGGCTGCAAGCATGGTTGTTTTAGCTGAGGAAGCTGATCCAGCGTATAAGAACGTTGATAGGGTTGCTGAGGTAAGTAATGCTGTTGGCATAGCAACCTTTGTAGCTAGGCTTGTCCCAATGGCTGTTGTTAAGGGTTAAGGTTAAAATTAGATTACCAAAGAGAATAGAAGTTACAGTGTGCTGTGCTTTTTAAGGCGGTTTTTGCTTCCTCATTTTTTATATTAGGGGGTGTTTAACCAGTAAGCCTAACCGGATGTGGATCTATGGAGTCTAAATTAAATGATTCATCGATTTATGAGGAGCATAACGTTGAAGTTAGGGAGCTTTGGAGAGAATTCGAGTCTGGGAGACCGCGTAGAATACCAGTTTTATGGTCAATGAACTATAAAATGATTCTTCTAGACCCCTCTCTAAACACTTGGGGCTATAGCTTCATGGATGTTTTTGAGAACCCTGACGCCATGCTAAAAGTCATACTGGAGTTTGAGTATTGGAGGAGGCATAATGTTTGGTGCGATTGGGAAATGGGGCTGCCGAACAAGTGGGATATAGCTGTAAACTTTCAGAACATTTATGAGTCAGCGTGGCTTGGAGCCCCCATATTCTATACGCCAACTAATGTTCCAGACGTAAGCCCTTTCCTAAGAAATAAGGAAGAAATGAGAGAATTCATGGAGAAAGGTATACCTGACCCATTCTCCGGATTCATGGGTAAAGTCAGAAGATTCTACGAGTATTTCCTAGAGAAAAAAAGGCTGGCTTCACATTTAAGGGTGTACCTATTGGGGAGGTTGGCGCTCCCATAGGTACGGACGGCCCGTTCACCGTAGCCGTCAACATAACAGGCGGAGAGATTCTCAGGCTAATATGTTATGATAAAAGTTTTGTCGAGAAATTTTTGTGGTTTATTAATGATGCTCCGATAGAGAGGATGAGAGCTTGGCATAGGCTTCTCGGCAAATCTTTTCCCTACGAAGGTTTCATGTTTGCTGACGACTCAATCCAGCTGCTTTCGCCTAAGCTATATAGAAGCCTTGTTCTCCCCTTGCATAAAGAGATAGTTAAGACGTTTTGTGTTGGTAGACCGGGAATACATTTATGCGGCGCCGTTGAGCAGCATTTAGAAGACCTTAAAGAAGAACTTCACATAAGATTTCTAGATACGGGATTTCCACTAAGCCTTGAGAGGGCAAGGGAGATTTTAGGTGAAGATGTGACTATAAGAGGGAACCTAAATATATTAACTCTCCTCGAAGGGCTGAAAGACAAGATAAGGGAGGAAACACTTAAAATAATAGGTTCGGGAGCCACCAGAGGAAGAAGATTTATCTTCGGTGAGGGAAATAACGTTGCGCCTAAAACTCCCCCGGAAAACCTGAATTATGCCTATGAAATTGTGAGAAAGTATGGAGAATACGATTGCTAACCGTCTAGCCCCTACCCCTCCTCCTTATAGGCTGTGTGCAAGATCTCTTTTATTCTACTTGTGGTTTTTGGGCCAAAACCGTAGACATCCTTAGGCCAGCGCTCAACGTTAGCTAAAGCGTTGAATGGTGTCTTGTAAATTTTTAGTAGGTCTACAGCCTTCTCTCTCCCTATGTTTGGGAGACTGGAGAGGAAGTATATTTGGGCTTCAGTTAAAGTCTCCACCTTTTTTACTGGATGTATGACTGGTGTTCTTTTCTCCACGAACTGCTCCTGTTTGGCTGATGTGTAGAGGAAGTCGATTGTTTCCTTGTAGCTTGTTGTATGAATCATGTTTATGCCGTTTTTCGCTAGGGCGAATATGGCGCCCCAGACTGAGGATGGATTAATTCTGCTAAACTTGTATATTATTGGGAGGTATCCCTCGATTAATATGAACGGTTTCGGATAGGCTTCTTTCAATAGGAAGAGCTGCTCGAAGAGGTGTCTATGGGTGAGCGTATGAACAAAATCCTGCACAGTCTTCCTTTCGAAGGCGCACTCGTCGGAAATCACGTAGTCCCCTTTATCTAGGGGTTCAATCCTCACCAGAGCTCCAAGCTCTTTTAAACCCTTAACTATTTTGGGAGCCGAGCTCGCCTCCCTACTATCAACCATAATTATCGGCTGCTCTGAACCGCCCTCTCTAATGTATGGTAAAAGGCTTTCTGATCCGGACATCCTCTTAATCCTACAGCCCTCTAGCATTAGCCACTGAAACTTTATTTAACTCTTCCCCTTTAAATACCTTTTAGAAAAATTTAATATTGATTTTAAGCATAGCAAGTCAAAAGTCGGTTGAAGTATCGGCATGATAAAAGCTACGCTTGATGGTCTAAAAGCGATATACCGTGGTATGTGCCCTAATTGCGGAGGGGATATTAGCGATCTAGAACTGCTGAGTTTAGGGGTATGCAGTAAATGTTTACCTGCGCCAATAACAGATAATAATGATAGAGAAAAAATTTACCTAGAGCTGGTTAAGAGAAAGCAGATCGGTGAGTATGCGAAGGTTTTAGAGATAGATTTTGAACTCAAAAAATTCTCTGAATTTTTCAGCGCCCTTATCGGCTCTAGACCTTGGGCTCTACAGGAGGTTTGGGCGAAAAGGGTTTTAATGGGGCGAAGCTTTTCAATAGTCGCCCCAACTGGTATTGGCAAGACACATTTCGGTTTAATTATGGCTCTCTTTCTGGCGAAGAAGGGTAAGAGAAGCTATATTATTGTGCCAACGAGCCTGTTAGTTAAGCATCTAATGGATAGGGTTTCAGTCTTCCTGAAGAAAATATCTGAGATGGAAGGGATCAATCTAACGGTTTTAGGTTACTATTCTGGTATGCGAAGGAAGGAAGCGGAGGAGGTTATAAACCGCATTATAAATCGAGACTTCTCTATACTCATCACAACCGACCGCTTTCTCTATAATAGATTTGATATAATAAGGGAAATATCCTTCGACTTCATATTCGTCGACGACGTCGACTCATTCCTAAAATCCCCAAAAAACATAGATAAAGTTGTTTTCCTAATGGGGTTCACGCCCGAAGATATCGAGAGAGCCCTGAAAGAGGAGGAACATAAACCCAGTGTAGAAAACTCTATGTCAGCTAACTCACTCGGGGTAAACCGTGGCAAAGTGCTTATAGTCTCCGGAGCAACACTGAGAGGAAAGAGGACGAAGCGCATAAAAATATTTAGGCGATTATTCGGCTTCGAACCC
The DNA here is from genome assembly GCA_026414245.1 of Candidatus Bathyarchaeota archaeon. Taxonomy (GTDB): domain Archaea; phylum Thermoproteota; class Bathyarchaeia; order Bathyarchaeales; family DTEX01; genus DTEX01. The sequence continues at coordinate 1,093 of JAOAJJ010000030.1, read as the reverse complement.
GGTTTCAGCCCTGAATTTGTCAGGAACATGGCGAATTTTTATGTTGAAACTGAAAAAGACATTAAAGAGGAAGTCGTGGAGATAATTAGTAGGCATGGCCCCGGCTGCCTAGTTTTCGTTCCGCAGGTTAAGGGCTTAGATTACGCTAGGGAGATAACTGCTGCCCTGAGGGAGGCAGGGATAAGCTCCTTCTTTTATGAGAGAATGAGACCAAAGATACTGGAGAAATTCGTGAGCGGCGAGTACGCTGTGTTAGCCGGTGTTGCGAGCAATAGAAGCCCGCTTGCTCGAGGGTTAGATCTGCCGGAAACGATTAGATATGTTGTCTTCGTTGGAGTCCCGAGAAGAGAGATAAGGGTTAGGGTTGATGAGTGTAGCCCGCAGAAGATTCTTACACTTCTTAAGGCTCTGTCACCATTCTTTGAAGAGAAGTTTTCTCGGGAAGCCGCCCCGGTGATATCCGCCCTTTCCAAGATAGTTCCGGTTAGCAAAGACATAATTGATAGCATTAGGGAGGCTGATGAAAAAAATATTGAGTTAGACGGGTTTTCAGGCTATGTCCAGAGGGTTGTAAAGGAGGCAAGAAAACTTCTGGTTAGAATGATGGAGGACATGGATTTAAAGAAGGTGATTGATAGGCTTGACGTTGACGTAAAGATTGAGGGGAAAGAATACGTTTTGTTCATGCCCGATGTCACCGGCTATATACAGGCATCGGGAAGAGCATCAAGGTTTTACGCTATGGGCATAAGTCGAGGCGTATCCATAGTCATAGTTGACGACAAAAAGGCTTTCCATGGATTAAGCAAAAGAATCCATCTGGCAACAGACGAAGAATTTGAAAGATACACGTTGGAGAAAGCTCTAGATGAATTCAAGCAGGTTGATGCGGATAGGGAAATGATCAGGAAGATTCGTGAAGGTGAATTCCTCATAGATACGGTTGACATTATTAGATCTGCGCTTATAGTTGTTGAGTCGCCAACAAAGGCTAGGACAATAGCGTATTTGTTCGGTAAACCGGCGAAGAGAGTTTTAGATTGGTTTACGGTATACGAGGTTGCAAGCGGGCAATTAATCCTCAACGTTATTG
>JAOAJJ010000310.1 GCA_026414245.1 Candidatus Bathyarchaeota archaeon | reverse complement strand
AAAGAGAATTGAAAGCAGTTCTCCCGCCCACGAAGGGCCTCTGCCTCCACAGGAATCTCACAAAGAGAATTGAAAGGACATCAATATGGCATATACTTGTCGCTATTTCAAAAAACTCGAATCTCACAAAGAGAATTGAAAGTTCTTTGCCTTCTCTCTCGATTCCCCGCACAATCCTCTTTGGAATCTCACAAAGAGAATTGAAAGTTTTGCTTCTCCCGGTCGATATTTGAAACAACTTTCGCCCAGAATCTCACAAAGAGAATTGAAAGTCGTTACCAACGCCTCGTAGAACTGGCGCGTCTCCGAGGAATCTCACAAAGAGAATTGAAAGTGAATTAGATGAGAAGAAGGAGAGATTTATACATGTGCTCAAGAATCTCACAAAGAGAATTGAAAGAAATGCCAAACCGTAACTTTAGATTTGTGATAGGATCGCCTTTGAATCTCACAAAGAGAATTGAAAGAGACATCATGCTTCTCTGTTTCTTCCTCAACCTCAAACAACAGAATCTCACAAAGAGAATTGAAAGTGAGCTTCCCAAGGAACCGTACCTCCACCACCAGAAAGAATCTCACAAAGAGAATTGAAAGTGTGGACATGATTGTAGGAGTAGGCTATTACACCGAGGAATCTCACAAAGAGAATTGAAAGAAATGAAGGAAAAGGAGCGCATCATTAATTGAGACAGGTTTATGAATCTCACAAAGAGAATTGAAAGGACTTGTAAATAAAGAGCTTCCTTATGCTCTTCACAACTAATGAATCTCACAAAGAGAATTGAAAGTGTGAGAATAGAAACGGTTGAGATTAAGAG
>JAOAJJ010000309.1 GCA_026414245.1 Candidatus Bathyarchaeota archaeon | reverse complement strand
AAAGCCTAAGAGATCAGGAACTAATCGAGGAGGCGGTGAACTCAATAATGAGTCTTCCAAGCCTAACAATAATACCCCTAACAATAGAAGATATGAGCCATGCAATAAAACTGATGAGAGAATACGATTTGGATTATGAAGATGCTATATATCTGGCTACTGCATTGAGGAACGGGGCGAAAGAAATAATATCCAACGACGAGGACTTTGACGAAACACCGCTAAAAAGGAAATTCGGCTAATAAAATCATATGGAAAAGCATTTCATCACTCGTACCCTTAATTTTCTGCTTATCTGATCTCACGTTTAAATGAGAATGTAAACGCTTAATCAAATAAACTCCCACCAGTTATGTTCCCAGAAAGAGGAAACAACCCTTAAAACTGGTAAAACCCATAAGAATAAATTTAGGTTCTTAGCATGATTAAAAGAGATTTTAACTCTTTTTAATTGGATTTAGTGGAATGGGGAATTAAGCGAAGAGGGGCGATGAGGGATTACGTTGAGAAACATTATATTCGACGGGGTTCTCTGAGGATTAGGGAACATAATCCTGCCCCTAAAGGCGAGATAAGGCAAAATAATCTAGTATATGCCTGTTCTTTTATCCCAAGTATGGGAAGCCTAAAACCTTACTGAAGCGGCACCTTTAATTTCATCATACTCACACTATTTAATTGTGCTTTATTTAAGGCGGTGCATCTCCATGGTTAATTTATGGCGTGATATTCCGCCCGGCGACGACCCGCCCCATGTGGTTAATGCTGTTATTGAGGTTGTCAGCTGGTCTAGGGATAAATATGAGTATCATAGGGAGTGGGAGACTTTCGTGCTC
>JAOAJJ010000308.1:314-855 GCA_026414245.1 Candidatus Bathyarchaeota archaeon | reverse complement strand
GGGAATTGTTTACCAAACTCCTTAGCAAGGTGGAAAACGTGGAATACGAGAGCGCCCAAGAGCTCTATGATTTGGTTGAACTCATGGGTGACATAGAAGGAAGACCAAAGAAAGACCTGGAATTCTACGAAAAGCTAAAAGAAAAGCCAGATTTTGGATTTACTTCTCAAGTCTTGGAAACGGCTTACAGGAAACAACTTTGGCATGACCCTCTTTACAGGGTAAGTGTTCTCGAAGAAAAGATGCTCCTTCTTGAGGAAGTTTTAAAGGAGGTTCTTGCTATAATTGCTCCGCAACGAGCAGAAGAACTGGAACAGAAACTCTCTTCCAGAAAGGAAGAAGATTACTACATAGAGGAGGAGGAAGAGGAGGAAAAAGAGGAGAAAGAGGAGAGGGAAGATAGAAAAGAGGAGGAAAAGAGAGAGGATAAAGAGGAAGTTGGCGTCGTAGAAGAGGAAGAAGAGGAGGAAGAGGAAGAGGAGGAAGAAGAGGAGGAAGAGGAAGAGGAGGAAGAAGAGGAGGAAGAGGAAGAGGAGGAAGA
>JAOAJJ010000308.1:0-304 GCA_026414245.1 Candidatus Bathyarchaeota archaeon | reverse complement strand
TGCCAGAAGACTTTTGGGCACGCATAACTTCTGAAGAAGAAGAAGAAAGCGGAACGAAATTATTTTCTTACGATTACGAGAAGGCGGAAAAACCTTTAACGGAAGAAAAAAGTCCAAGTTTTTACTTCGGCGCCGGATACGCCTTTACACAAGAAAACGAGGAAAGTACTTGGGTCTGGGAAAGAGAAAAAGAAGAAAACCCGTTCTTTTTAGCGGAAGAGAGGAGAGAAGAAGAGAAGAAAGAAGAAGAAAGCTTGCCTTTTTCCTTTAAGGAAGAAGAAAGAAGAGAAGCAAATGAGGAAAA
>JAOAJJ010000307.1 GCA_026414245.1 Candidatus Bathyarchaeota archaeon | reverse complement strand
AGCCTACCCTTACCATGGGGAAGAACACCTTTCTCATACCTCTCCATACAAGACAAACCCAACATTTAAACAAGGAAAAACTAATATTTGTCACTTACAGTAACGGCTGCACTCTAAGGCACACGCATAATATACGAATCACACAACGTCAGCAAAACAATAAATTTTTTACCAGTAAATTAATGCTGAAATCCCGCCCCCCGCACCAATTTAATAAAATTAAAATTCTGTTTGACTCCCTTTTTAGCTTGTTTTCGCAATTTACTGGAAAAGCCATGGTTTTTAGTCACCGCAGACCAAATCCGCAAAATTGTTATTCGGTTAGCGATGACTGATGGAAATGGATCAAACTTTTTGTGTACTTTTTTTAAGCTTCATTTCCTTGAATCCAAAAACCCATAATATACTCGCTACGACTACAATTATCGACATAAAGTAATATGTCGGTCCGGATTCTGTCTCGAAAACTGGAAAGAGAACATAGGTTGAGAGGTTGAGCATCGTATGAAATATTAAAGCTGCAAAGACGCTCCCACCGGTATTGTTGTATAACCACGTGAACAAAATTGATACGAAAACAAAAAGGATGACCGTGCTTAAGAACATAGAAAGCCCTAGCACATATTGAGGTCCTAACCAGTACATGAAGTTCAGTGGCAAATGCCAAACTGCCCAGATAACTCCCAAAACCACGCTCGAAACAAGGGCAGAATGGCGCTCTAGCAAACGTGGGAGCGCATAACCCCTCCACCCAAATTCCTCTTGAAGAGGTCCTCCAAGGAAAAATATGTAGACAAAATTCCAAAGGATCAACCAAGGTTGAGATAACACGATGAGTTCAGGGATTGTCCCCTCGTTTAATAAAACTCCTAACATGGAGAAACCGGTGATGAG
>JAOAJJ010000306.1 GCA_026414245.1 Candidatus Bathyarchaeota archaeon | reverse complement strand
CGGCTGAAGAACCAGAAGCATTATCTGAAACCGGGCTGTCGCCGGTTCAAGTCCGGCCCGCGGCACCATTATTGCGACCAGCGACACTTTTACTTCCTCTTCCTAAAGAACTTTAAATTATTATGCTCGCAGACGTACTCGAAGCCCGCCTCAATCAGCTGAGCTATTTCTTCAAGTGTTTTAGCAACCTTACATATGTATTCGTCAGATTCAAATTTGATGAGTTGTGTGTATTTTAATGTGTTCTCTATCCTTCTATGCCCTAGAGTCTTCATCACGTGTAATATGTCTTTAGTCTTAGCGTATTCTGTGGTTGCCTTCCAGTGGCGAAGAGTATGGAAGGATATCCTTAATAGTCTCGGGTTCCCAAATTTATCCGCAGCTCTCTTCCGATACCTCTCAAAGCACCGCCTAAGAACGTTTAAGCTTCTGTAATGGCTGAAAACCTTCTCTTCTGACCTAGACAGCCTATTTAGCATCGCTATCAATTTACTTGAAATCCTAAACACTCTGGGTTCGCTTCCCTTTTCAGGTGTAATAGTTATCACGCCCCGCTCAAAGTCCACATCAATCCACTTAAGATTAAAGATCTCCCCCGCCCTAGCGCCAGTTTCCTTTGCAATCTGGAGGAACACCGCTATATATCTATTGCATGAGGCTATGAGGTCATCAATCTCACGCTCAAGCGGAATAAAGGGCAACTTCCTTACAGGCTTATAGGCTGGTCTATTCCAGCTAAGTCCAAGCCATCTAGCAAATAAGTCATAAGTCCTAACGATAACCTCCTTCCGCGCGTCACTCCAGCTCGACCAGTCCGAGCGCGCTCGCTCGCGAGACCGCCTGGACGCGGTTGCGGACACCCAGCTTGCGGTAGAGCTTGGCGATGTGGCTCTCGACCGTCCTCGGGC
>JAOAJJ010000305.1:625-915 GCA_026414245.1 Candidatus Bathyarchaeota archaeon | reverse complement strand
CCACTACTACCCATGGCTTCAATTTTAACATCCCTCACATCTCCAACTTGCACTGGTGGTTTCCTTTCAAATTCTCTAAATTCTTTCAAATTTCACACCTCTATTTCGATTTTTTAATTGTTGCAGGCAAGTATTAAAAACATTTTGCTTGTAGTCTTCATAACTTCTAAATCCCAATTTTAAGATTTAGAGAACAAGACCAGACGAAAACTTTATATAGAAATACCTATCCACCAATCTCTGTAAGGAGGTGGTTAAGATGGCGGTACTTCAGGGAACACCCGTGCTTA
>JAOAJJ010000305.1:0-615 GCA_026414245.1 Candidatus Bathyarchaeota archaeon | reverse complement strand
GGACAGTTGGAAGAGATGCTCAGAGGATGAACATAACCGCTGCAAGGATCATTGCAGAAGCGGTAAGGAGCACCCTTGGTCCAAAGGGAATGGACAAGATGCTCGTAGACAGCTTAGGAGACATAACGATAACGAATGATGGAGTAACAATTCTGAAGGAAATGGATGTTGAACATCCTGCAGCGAAGATGTGAATAGAAGTTGCCAAAACGCAAGACAACGAGGTTGGAGATGGAACAACTACCGCTGTGGTGATTTCTGGAGAACTACTGAAGAAAGCTGAAGAATTACTTGACCAAGAGATACATTCTGCGGTAATTTCAAATGGTTATAGACTGGCAGCTACGAAGGCACTCGAAATATTGAATGAAATTGCAATGCCAATAAGCAAAGACGACACGAAAGCGCTTAAAAAAGTTGCAAGCACTGCAATGACTGGAAAAGGTGCAGAAGTCGCTCTTGATAGACTGTCGGAAATTGCGGTTAATGCGGTGAGGATGATCGTTGAGGAGGTAAATGGAAAATACAAAGCAGATACCGAGAACATCAAGATAGAGAAGAGACAAGGAGGAAGCGTTGAAGACACCGCTTTGATCGCGGGTATTGTTTTGGACA
>JAOAJJ010000304.1 GCA_026414245.1 Candidatus Bathyarchaeota archaeon | reverse complement strand
CTTCACCTGGCTTTATAACAATACTGGAGGAAGTATCTTTGCCGCTTTAATATTTCATACGATGCTTAACCTGTCAACCTACGTTGTTTTCCCAGTTTTTGAAATGGAAACCGGTCCAACATACTACTTCTTCTCAATAATTGTTGTCGCCGTAATCATTTCAACAATATTTGGGACAAAAAGAATGATTAGAGAGAAGAGTCAGGTTAAAACTGAAAACAAAAGAGGCAATCATTTTGGATGGGTTCACTGTTTACTATCTCAACTTAGTTCTGTCGATTGGCAGTTAGCATACACTCCCCTCCCGGGTTTTGGCTTCGTATAACATGGCTCCGTTAGCTCCCACCCTATTTTTCCTCACAAAGTTGCGGAATTGCGAAAGCTGCCCACATGGAAGAAGAGGCATGCAGTATTGTGGAAGCAGGATTTCTCCTTACCATGCCTTTAAGCTTGGCTTAAGTGTCAGTTTTATCTCGAATTGATCTCTGAGAGAAATGCTACAGGTAGTTCTCTCAGGTCTTTTATTTTATCGAGCATCTCCTTCTCTGGTTTTAAGAAGAGAGCTTTTGCCTCTAGCTTTATTGCAGTAGCTATTACATAGCAGTCAGATAGGGCTATTCCGAGCTTTTTCCTGAGTTCTCCGGCTTCAATCGCTATGTCCGGCGTCACATCTACTATCTTAACTCTTATAGTAAGCCACTCAACGAAGTTAAGCGCTTCCTCGTTAGGCTTCTCGATACCGGCTAGCTCATAGAGTCTGGATGCTACGTATATGAGCTCTGAAACCGTATTAGGAATTATGTATAGCTCTACGGTCTTCTTCAGCACATCATTAAGCAACTTCTTAACAGCGCTTCTATTGGGTGAGCTTTCAACAATATATTCTGCCAGAACCCCTGTATCCTGTCTCTTATACACATCTC
>JAOAJJ010000303.1 GCA_026414245.1 Candidatus Bathyarchaeota archaeon | reverse complement strand
CCATATTACGTCGTGTCCTCTAGCAACCCATTCGAGCGGGTTATCTTTATCCTCAAGCAGGTAGACCGGTGACCTGGGCTGAATTATTGTCCTGTTTGGCTCTATGCCCTCATCGGTTATAGCGCCGATGGTTTCTATGGCGAAGGAGTAAACTTCCCTAACGCCTGAGGGTTCGCCGCCATGTCTCAGATACGCCACTTCAGGTCTATAAGCCGTGTAGCTCAGAAACTCGTTTTTGCCCAACCCCTCCCTCAAAACACCCAGTATCTGATTGATCGGCTTATCTTCTCCTCCATTCTTTATGAGAACTAGATCCTCGGCTACAACATTATTCTCCATTCCTTTAAGCAGAATAAGCCTTGCTTTTATCTCAGTTGCGCCGTCGGCAACTCTACCTATAATCTTCAATTCTATCTACACCTTTCAAGCAATCAACTTTATAGGCTTAAATTAGCCCCTCAAAAATAAAATCATTTAGGCTGGGCTTAATAAGAGTATCCACGCCTGCAACCCCCCATAAAATATCTGCCTACTGCCGATAACCCTGAAATTTAGGCTCCTACTAATATTTTCTAGAAGGTCTCTGTGGACTGTAAGTAAGCAAACCTTAGAATCCTCCTTAAGGAACTGTTTAAGCGACTTTAAGAAGTCGGCGTATATTTTCGGTATGGCTTTCATTCTGCCGCTTCTAATGCCGAAGGGGAGGTTAGAAATAACCTTGTCAACTTTCTGGTCTGCTGGAAGAATCCTCTCAAGCCTTCGGGCGTCGCCCACGATGAACTTAACTTTATCTTTGACGCCCGCCGCCTCAGCGTTCCTCCAAGCCCCCTCAATACTCTCTGGACTTATATCTATCCCCAAGAGATCTAGATTATCCCAAACCTGAGCCGCCTCAATCAATATTGTTCCTCCACCGCAGAATGCGTCTAAAACCCTATTGCCCGGTCTAACATCCACCATTCTGAGCATTGCGTAGGCAATTATGGGGTTCAGCGCCGAG
>JAOAJJ010000302.1 GCA_026414245.1 Candidatus Bathyarchaeota archaeon | reverse complement strand
ATAGTTATAGAGGAGACCGCTAAAGTAATCGAGGCGCGCTCCCTAGCGAATAGTGTTGGAGACATTACTGTCGCATCGGACTTGATTGACGCTGTATATTCCGCCGAGCTGATAGGGGAGTTGAGGGGGGCTGCGCGCATGGAGTTGGCGAGGGCGCTGGGGTTCATTAAGACCTTCCATAATAAGATATTTAGTTTAAGGAGTCTTTTTGAGGATCAGGTTCAAGGTCTACTTAGGCTTGGGGTAGAAGTAAAGTGTATCTTTCTTCCCCAGGAGATTTACCAAGAGATTCTAAGACGTGTTGAAGCTTGTGAGGGTGAGGCACCTATAAGATTGCCCCTAAACCGGATTACTGAGCTATTCGCCAAGAATACTCTAAGCCTATCGATTATGAAGCTAAGAAGAGGCGTCGAGATACCGGCTTTGAAGCATAGTGTTCATGGTGGGGAATTCTATCTTACGGCGGCGCCATCCTCAGGCAGAGGCCATGACGTTATTCTCGAGGTAAGGAGGCATGGCGATTTATTCTCCGCCCTTAGAGGGAGCGGCTTAATTTCTAGAGATTTATTTGTGGTTAATCCGGACTACTATCTCGTTGAGGAAAATTATCATCTCGGGTTGGTTAAGCCTTATGGGTAGTCCGCAAGAGTGCTCTACTCTGCTCAGGATTATAGGTGAAGCGCTTAAATGTGAGGCAAGATGCTCCGCGGCAGAGACCCCCTCCCATGTGGATAAGGATGATGAGGGCGGTTTGATCCCTAGGGGCTGTCTCATCGCCCACCTATCCTTAACCTTAATCGAGATGCAGCGAGTCTCCCCATACTTTAGAGCCTCCCTACATAATTTATCCGCGTTTTATAGTGTTGGAGGCAGCCCCTCCATCGACGCGGGCTCATATTGGGATCTCCTGCTCACATCCTCCATATTACATGACATCGGCAAGCTAGCTGATGAGTATACCGCTATGGGCGCTGTTAAGGGGGATGGCGCACGGCATCACCAGATCTCGGCGG
>JAOAJJ010000301.1 GCA_026414245.1 Candidatus Bathyarchaeota archaeon | reverse complement strand
CATTAAGAGGAACGGCAAGAGCTACATGAGCTACAGGATCACCCTCCCTAAGGACCTCGTAGAAGCCCTCAGCTACTCTGAGTGTGAAGAAGTTTCTGTGGAGGCCTCTATGACGGAGGATGGAGAGATAGTTATCATCGTTAGGAAGTGTCCTCAGCAGGGCTCCCGAGCCCTCCTGGCCTAGTTTTTTTTGGAGTTCTTACGTAATTTTACACAGGCTTAGTTTCACTGATTGAGACGCTAAAGGGGGGTACGTGGCGCGGTCATGGTCTCAAGTTTGAGACTCCACATCAGCTTTCATGTAAAACTCCGGGGGGCCTGTTAAAGAGTTTCTTAACGAAAACTCCGACCTCGTGGCTCTAGTTTTTTGTTTGAGACTGTTTGTATAACGGGCTAGGCTAGAATAGGTCTCAGCTAGGAGGAATAGAGAAAAAGGAAGCTTAGTGAAAGTTTGGGCTTAAGAGGAGCTTACTCTGTAAGCCCCCCTCTACTCTCTTCCTCCTCTTCTTCCTCCTCTTCCTCTTCCTCCTCTTCTTCCTCCTCTTCCTCTAGCTCCTCCTCCTCTAGCTCCTCACAAGGAACGAGGTGTATAGAATGGCGGCCGATAATATTGACCTCTCTCTCGACACAGTAGTCCAGCTCCATGATGTTGCTGAGGTACGGGTATTGATGTGATGCCATGGGGCCAGTGCTATAACACTTGTCGTAGATAACATTGCCGTCGGCTATTATTTTATTGCATGCATAGTAGTCCTTCTTGCCAGTCGTGAAGTGAACTCCGGTCCAGATTATCGATATGCTCGATGGCTTTTTCTCAAGAATATACTTCTTTATCTTCTCCCAGCTCACACCTCATCTCCAAATGATATAGGGTGGTTAGGGTTATTATCTTTTGCTTCTATCTGCCCCCGATTGAAGTATAAACGTATTTAGCCCTCATTACGCTATACGTTTTGAGTGGGGGCCGCTTGACCAATAGAGTTCCAGGGACATGGGATAGGGGCTTAGATTACT
>JAOAJJ010000002.1 GCA_026414245.1 Candidatus Bathyarchaeota archaeon | reverse complement strand
TTATATCTGCTGCTTTAGTGTATATTCCTCCACCTACACGCGCAAATAATCCCACTAGGCTTGCTCCAAAGCTTAAGCCGACTAAATTCTCCGGATTCTCGTATCCGAGGGCTGAAAATATTATGTATAGCCCGCTAACAGTCAATAGGCCGAAGCCTGTTAAAAGTAGGCCTGTGGATATTCCGCCTTCAAAGGCTATTGTGAATGCTTCTCTAAAACCTTCTTTTGCGGCTTCAGCGGTTCTAGAATTTGTGTTAATGGCTATCACTGTCCCTAAATATGCTGAGAGAGCTGAAAAAGCCGCGCCGATGGAGAAAGTTATGGCTGTGAATAGGTTAAAGAATAAGCCTACCACTATGGCTAAAACTATACTGAACACAAAGACCGTTAAAAACTGCCGGTTCAGGTAGGTTATGGCTCCATCTCTAATGATTTTTGAGATAACATTTATCTTCTCAGAAATACAGCGTCTACGGAGAATACTGTACACTGTGAAAACAGAGAAAACTTGAGCAAGAATACCCGCTATGGGAGCAATAAGCATTATCGAGCTTAAGCTGCTCAAGATACTCAATCCCCATCGGGGAACAGGGATACATTATCTATTTTCAGCAACCTTTCCACCGCTATGAGGAAAAAATTAGCTGGGAGCTTAGATATAAGCATTACTCGTTAGCGGCTAAAACCACGTTAAGCTTAGCATAAAACTTTTAATTATTAACTTAAACTCAATTATACATATGGCTGATGGAGACAGCGGCTCGGATGAAGATACTTCGATAAGCAGATATAGGGAAAGAATAGTTCACGACCCAATTTTTCGCATGCTATTGTGGTTGGGCGCCCCTCCCCTTTTAAACCAGCTAATCATTATCGCCTATAATACTGCAGACGCATACTGGCTAAGTCAGTATAGCGATGTTACCGTAGCTGTTCCAAGACAGACCTGGCCCATAATTATGCTTTTTCAAGCTTTAGCTATGGCTTTAACCGCGGCATGTTTAAGTACCGTCTCTCAATATGTTGGTGGAAGGGCTTATAGAGAGGCTAGTCGTTCAGCATCACGATTCTTCACGGTGTTATTTTCCGCTGGAGGCATACTTTGCATAATGCTCTTGGCTTTGAGAGAGTATATTTTCTCACATATTATATCTACGCCGCCGGAAATTTTCAGCGATGTCGTCAAGTATTCAGGTATAATCGCCCTAGATATTTTCCTAAACTATATATCGCTAACCTTCACGACGCTTCTCCAAAGCGTAGGTGACACGAGGAGACCATCCATAGTTAATGCTGCTGCGGTCAGCTTAAACATACTGTTAGACCCATTCTTAGTTCTGGGGATACATCCTTTTCCAAGGCTGGGGGTTGTGGGAGCAGCCCTCACGGATGTCATGGGCAAAATTATGTCGGTGCTGATGCTAACATACATCATTAGAAAGAGCTACCCGGATCTCAAGATAGCGTTCACCAGAGACATAGATTTCGAATGGATTACTTTGGTTACCCGCATAAGCTCACCAATCCTCGTCCTAGGATTAACAAATGGATTCGCATTTCTAATGCAGCTAAGGATAGTGAACGATCTTGGCATAATTGCAGCTACATCCTACGCAATAGGATTCGTTATAATGGATATAGTCGATGCAGCCCTCTTCGGCCTTGGCGGCGCAACCGCTATAATGGTCGGACAGAGCTTGGGAGCTGGAAAAACTGAGAGGGCTAGGGAGGTCGCATATAAATCTTGTCTACTAGTATTCATGCTGGTAGCTTTAGGAGCCACAGTCATTTACCCGATTAAAGAGCATCTGATTGAAGTGTTTACCGATGACCCCTTAATATTGACTGAAACTGCCTCCTTCCTTCAAAAATTATTACCTACGCTGCCATTCTTCGGTTTATTTATGGTTGCCATGTCGACGGGAAGAGGCTCCGGTCACACCATCACCCCAACCTTGATTGGAATATTTAGGCTCTGGGGAATTAGGGTAGGGTTAGGTTACATGTTAGCCTTCCTGCTTGGCATGGGGTCTGCTGGAGCATGGCTAGCCATAGCGTTAAGCAATCTTATAGGAGGAGCCGCAGCGCTCATCTGGATAAAATATGGAGATTGGACTAAACCAGTAGTTAAGCAAGAAAAACTTAAAGAGTGGGAAATATAGCGCAGAGTTATCGCTGCAGCCCACTCTGCTTTATTTGCGAAACACGCAGCTTTAATCGTAAAACCCCGTTAACATAGGATTTCTCCACAATCTTTGCGTCCCTCGATAACTCCACTTTCCTAAAAAAGTTTCCACCTCCCCTAATCTCCAACACGCCATCAGTAAGCTTCACTCTCACTTCCTCAGGCGGTCCTGGAACCTTTGCCACAAAGATAACGTCCTCTCCTTCCTCAATAAAGTCGTATAGCCAGTCATGCTCCTCAGCGGTGTTTCTCCGTACACTAAAGATTCTTTTTACCTCCCTCATCCAGTATATTAGCGCAAGAACTATTATGGATCCGAGAATGGCTCCTATTAGCCCCCCTTTAACCTTAAATGCTAATATTAGAAGCGCTATCGCTAAGGTGGCGCTCACACCTAGGATAAGATTTAACAGCATTTTGTTTGAATCATTCTTCGACATCGCTCATTCACCTTTTTAGGTATTAGGTAAGATCTATCTCTACATAGTGGAGCTCTATTATCCCTTCAACGTTGACTAGTATACCAACGTTTAATTTTCCATCGCTTTCCCAAACAAAAGCTCTCTTTGCGTTATAATTTTCACACACCTTTATAAAATTGTTTAGGCACCTCTGGACATCAGCCCAATCCTCACTATAAACATATTTGGCGCTATCTACCAGAAAAGATACGTTTGGACGGATTTCAGCGGGCTTAAGCGCATTTAAACCCGCATCCTCAACCGCCCTAATTATATTAGAAATTTTCTCTTCTTCGCTTATCTCCGGCTTCGAGGGTGGAGCCTGAACCCCTGCGATTTTAGAGAGGAAGAGGCGGAAACTTTCTTTAATCGTTGTGCCTAAACCCACATAATATTCGCCGGTGAAGTCTGCTCCAACAGTTGCTATCACACCTATCTGGGTGACTACTCCTCCTCCCGGCGCTGTATATACTGGGATTATAAACACATCGTACCTGCCAATCCTGTAGAAAATTTGGTTTCCTACACGTGGCTCCCTAAGTAGGGTCTTTAGAGCTGTGAAGTCAGGGTTTCTTTCCAGCGCCTCGTTTACGGCTGTTGGTCCTAAGAGCTTAGTTTTGCTTTCCAAGGGAACTTTATAGAATATCATTTCCCCAGTGTAGGGATAATCGTTTCTTACAACCATGTAGCCAGCCAAGTTTTCTCCAAGGGCTCCCCTAAGTTCAAGCGAAAGTATTCCAACGAACTCTGTTTCATTAAAGCCATGGGGCTGCGCTATAATATAATATGTGTCGATGCCTCTGGGCACGAGATAAAACTCCTTCGCAGCTATGAATATTGCGGGGTCGGTTACATGAAAGAAGTTGTACATGCTTACTCTCCATTCAAAGAGCTCCTCTGGATACCTTAACTGGTTCTTGAGCCACTCTGGGACATCTGTGCGAACATACTCTCTGTAGGCTCTTTTAAATAGATGGCTGAAAAAGTCATCTCCGATGACGATTAATTGAATGTCGCCGTCATACACATCTATCAACGCGTAACCCGCTAGCCTACCAAACTTGTTTCCATCACTCCAAGGTACACGCTCTGCGTCGAGAAAAACGATTAATGGCATAGCCCAGAAGGTTCTTTTGCCGTCAGTTACAGGCCATATATCAATTTGCCGCCTATCAAACTCGTATGTGAAATATGGGAATAGAAGCCTCATGCGGTCGAAAACATCCCTATATCTTAAAACCCTCATTACCGTGGTTGGATAAGAGAGGAGAAAGTTCGGCTCAAATATCCAGCTTAATGGTGGAGCAACATCAACGCCGCCCTTACCGCTATAGAAGTATCCTTCCACCTCTACACTGGAGACTCTATCTTTCGGGAATGCAACCCAGGTTTCCTGAAAGAGACCGCCTTCACCATAATACACTCTTCTCTGTGGAAAGAACCTTGATGCGTCAACAATTTTCCCCGTGTGGGCGTCAAGCATGAGAAAACCATTAGGCACATGAGTGTAAACGAAGTGGATTGCATACCATCTATCCTCCGGCCTAACGCTCTGAGGCAATATTAAATCCATCGAGGCGCTCCAGTAGAGGGAACCGTTAAATCGCAGAATGTCAACCTCAGCGAAGTCGACGTAGGGTATTAAACCTATCTCCGGCCTAAGCTTATCGAATGATGCTTGTTGATCCCATAGGCGCACCTTCTCCAGAAGCCCTTCAACCTGCGCAATATACTCATCTATCTCATCCGGAGGGATCGATGAAAGGCCGAATTCATAGGGTGCCTCCTTCACGGCATCAAGTTCAGCCAGATATCTGTTGACGGAAATCATTTGTGCAACATATGATCCGAGCATATCCACTTTTCTTACGTCTGCAATGCTATTGTTGAGTATTATAAGTGTGCCGAAAGTTATGCCGATCAGGGTTAAGGTTAATATACGAATATAGATTTGCCGCCGTTTTAAAACTCTATTTGAGTCGGAGCTGAAAGCTCTCTTATCTAAGGCTGAAAATACGATTAATGCAAGACCTCCCGCCATTAATCCGAGAATCTGATATCTAGTGTTATAGTCAATGAAAGGTGCGAAAAACCTATCCACTGTCAGCCACAAGATGAAGATCGCTATTAAAGTCTGAATAGCTGGCATAAATCTATTTAGACTTGGCATCTCAAGATCCCAGAGGTATGCGGCAACGAATGGCATGATTATACGTATGATATGTGTTGCTGCAACTAAGAGTGCTAATCTAATTAGAAGAGAACGGAGCAGAGGCGGAATCAGAAGGGTTAAGGCTGGAATTAAAGGCTCAAGGTTCTCCCTTGCATACGACATATCTATCGGTGGAGTGATGAAAGGGAGGCTGAAGATTTTAGGAAACATCTCAAGGTTTGGGTTCCAACCCATTATGATGGCTTCAACCGCCATGCCAAAAATAACATTGCTTAAAAGAGCAGCGCCAACCGAGGCTTTGGTGAGCTGCCAGATAAAGAAACTGAGCAAAGACATTTTGAAGCCATCGAAGTCAAACCATATGGGTGAAATCCTCTCCAGACTTCCCCTCGAACGGATGATTTTAGCTATTAGGTTGATGAACCACCATGTTATAGATCTTCTATTCTTGAAGTCTATCCTGAAGAAGGCGATTAATGCTAGTATGAATCCGCCTAAGAGCCCGAAGTATATGGGTTTTAAGAATAGATCCCCGAACTCTATAAAATTAAGCCAAAAAGATACAATTTCACGGCTGAGTAAAACGGAAAAAACTAGAGTTACTGAGATAACTAATATTGCCCAGTATAGGGCACGCGTTCCAATTCTTCTCTCACTATTCGCATCCATTAAGCTAGCCAGCCACAGGTAAATTTAACATTTAAAGATAAGTTAAGCCAAGTATATTAACACTGCCTTATAATTCAGTTTATGGTCACCATATAATTTCCTAAATGCTTTCAATCCATATCTTTTCAAATTCCTCCTCGTATTTTCTAGCGATATCCCTATCCTTTATGATTATCAAGTTCTCGTTATTCTCTTCTTCAGCGGTTTTCGACCAGTTGTAGCTTCCAGTAATAATTATTTCTCCGTCTATTATCATGACTTTATGGTGCATAGATTTCGGATTTGTATCGTTGCGTACGGGTATCCCAGCATCTCTTAGTCTCCAATACTCGCTGTACTGTGTTATCTGACCCTTTTCGAAGACGGCTTTAACATCCACCCCTCGGTTATATGCTTCGATGAGAGCCTCGCCAATTGAATCGAGTGTAAAACTATAAATCAATATGTAGATAGAGCTATTTGCACGTTTTATCCAGTTTATGATGGCGCTTGCACAGCCGCCCTTCGGCGAAAAATAAATGCCTAAGACCCTTATCTTCAGCTGCTTCTCCAGCTCGGATATATGTTCTTCTAGAAGCGCTATCTTCTCGCCGTAAAAAGTCATGTTGCCCTCAAGCCATACTTGGAGGACGCTTACAAGCTCGCTTAACTCTTCAATCTTCCTATCCTTCTCAGCCAGCTCAATCTTTACTCTTTCCCTCTCCTCCCTATACTTTACCTCGCTAAGGTAGTTTCCTATAGCCAGCCCAATTATTAAAGCGAATACGATTGAAATTAAGCCTATACGGGACCTTCTCGTCAAAGGCAGGAGCCCCTCCTCCTAATGATTATGAGATAGCAATCCTTTAAAACCGCTTTCTAAACTAAAAAGTTTTCCATTATGGAAAGAGGCGTGTCAGCCGAGAAGGGATCTTAAACTTAAAATAGTTTTTCCAGAATTTTTAGGTTTGGGGAACTACCTTGAGCAGTAAGGTGGTTAGGGTTGATTCTTGGGAGGATTTTAAGCATCTGGTCAAGAAGCATGGTGCCAAGGAGCTAGCCTATAGGATTGAAATGGGTGTCCCTGCGAGAAACTTAACTAGTTTGAGACTAATTCTGCCGGTAATTGGCGTACAATATGTCTTCATAGACACGGCGGGCGGAGATAGGTTGAAGAAGACCGGAATAAAATTTAGGGTTGATGACCTCGGCAACGTATATCTCAGCGATGAAGATGTAATAAACTTTGTTAAGTCGGAGATAGGCAAAGACATAAAGATATATTCCTACTTCACAATATGACAGATTAAGATTCAAACAGTCTCTTTATCCCCCTAGAAAATCGAGTAGATTTATCGATCTTCTGCTATTCTTCGCTTATCTCCCTGCAAATTCCCTTTTATAGAGGGTTTCAATTTTCCTAGGCACATATTTTTAGGTTCTATTATGGTGAAGGTTTAAGCGAGTCTTTTAACATAAATATGTAGAGCTACTAAACAACATAAACCGTTTCTATGCAAGCGAGCTACTGATCTACTGAGCGTGAACTCGATTTATTATTCCAGCATGATTGCATTATTCTCTTTATGAGGAACCCATTTATCCCTCCAACTTAAAGAGGACCCTTATAATCAGTTGTCGCCGGGCATCCGACACATTTTCCGCTAGCATATCTCTTGCATGGTTTGCAGTTAACCCCGCAGGGCGCAGTCTTCTTCTTCTCGACGGCAAGATACTCTCTTACTGGAAGAAACTGTGAGAAATATATGTCGCTTACCGGATAGATCTCCGATCTTCTTATGCCAGCCCCACTTCTAATAGAGCATTTCTCAATAGAGATGCTTTCCAGAGTATTTTGATCTCGGCTATGAGGATGGCTATTAGGTTATATCCGCCTAAAGTCTTAAATATTTGAATAACCCTTGGGCAGTCCCTAAATCTATCAAGGAGATTCTGCATAGCTTCAGCGCTCTCCACTTCAAGCAAAACTATCGCTGGAAGAAGCCTGAAATAGAATTGATTCATCAGCGCTGAGACTTTAATAGCGTTTTGCTCGAGCAGTCGTTGAAGCCTCCTTCTAACCCCCATACTCGTATAGCCGGTTTTCTCAGCGAGATCATCTAATGTTGCTCTGCCATTCAACTGTAGCTCAGAAATTATTCTCTTATCAACCTCATCCATTCCCTTTCACCAGTTTATTTTCTAAACACAAAGTATTTAAATAGCTTATTTTATTAAATTACATCTCAATAAATCGATGAACAAAATAAGCGGCAAGACCGAAACTCCATAAAAGCGGAGAAATATTAAGACCATCAATGATCGGAAGAGACAGCTAAAAATTAAGATGAAGAAGATGCAAAAAGTCGCCGTTACAGGTGGAAAAACACAAAACCGCTAAATCTCGCAATAGCGTTCGCCGTAAACGGCTTATAAAATCGGCGTCTAAGACGCCAATTTCCATGAGCTGAGTGCACTAAATATTCAATATTCTTGGATTTTTTTGAGTCGGGAGATTGAATATGGGATTTGGATTATTCTCGCGGCTACTGTTTTTTAAGTTTAGTTAGGTAGGTTAGCGAGAAGAGTATTGTAGATGAGATTGCTATTGTGCCGCCTGTGGGCATATTAAATTGAAGCGATAGAGCTATTCCCATAATTCCAGATAGCATCGCTATTATTAGGGATGATATGATCATCATGCCTACATTTCTTGTTATAATGCTCGATGCGGCTACCGGGAGTATAAGAAGGGTGACGGAGAGCAGCACACCCACCGCTCTAGTGATTACCGCAACAGCCACGGCTGATGTTGAAAATAGCAGCAAATCATACATTCTAACTCTTAATCCAAAAGCTTCAGCGGCATCCATGTCGAAGCATATGTAAATAAACTCTCTATAAAATATTAGGGTTATTACAGTTGCTGTTATAGATGCTATCGCCAGGTTCAGTACGCCAGCATCCGAGAGAAGCAGTAGATCGCTTATCAGATAACCGTCTACGAGCACTCTTTTATCTGCTGGAAGACAGCAGCTCCTTATAACTGCGTAGAGCGTAACGCTTATAGCTAACGACACACTAATCATTGTTCCTAAAGATTGCTGGCTGCCTCTCCCTGTATAGGAGACGAAAATCGCCGTTGCAACACAGAATAATATGACTGTAGGAAATGGATCCGATAGCGCTGGGAAGCATGTTTGGATCAGCACGCCCAGGGCTGCGCCGCCTAATGCGGCATGCGATATTTCCGGAGTGATATAGAGTGAGCCCCTTAAGAGCATTATGACTAGGATCGGCGTAGATAATGATGCGAATAGTATACCTAAGATCGCTCTTAAGACGAATGGGTCAAGCATGCATATCGCCTAAAATAACTATTCGCCTTCCTTCCTTCTCAATTGTTCTTAAGCATGGATAAATGGGTTTAAGTTTATCTTCGCTTAAAACATCATGCGGCTCCCCATATAGGCATATGCTCCTATTTAAAACCAGGATTTTATCGGCTATATTTATTATTGGGTCAAGCTCATGTTCAACAACGATGATCGTCCTCTTCTTATTCTTAAGCATCTCAAGGAGACTGAGCAGCTTTCTTTGGCTTTCAAGATCTAAGCCAGCAAAGACCTCGTCTAAGAGTAGTAGCATCGGATCAGATGCTAGAGCCCTCGCTATAAGAACCTTTCTCTGCTGTCCCCCACTCAATTCGCTGAAGAGAGAGTCCCATTTATCCTCCATATCCAAGTAAGCTAAGGCTTTCATGGCGGCTTCAATATCCTCTTCAGAAATGAACCTCAGCAGTTTCTTTCTCAGCAGTATTCCCATTAAGACGACATCCCCAACCTTTAATGGGGTCTCATGGGAGACCCTGTCTTTTTGAGGGACATAGCCTACTAGCCTTCTAACCTTAACCCCATCCTTAAATGGATTTAAACCTAGAACCCTAACATCGCCCCTAAATGGCTTAATTATTCCCAGCAAAGTTTTTAGCAAAGTTGTTTTTCCAGCCCCATTCGGTCCAACAACAACTATAAGAGAAGGGCTTTCAACTTCAAATCCAATGGAGTCAAGCACTATCTGATCCTTCAATTTAACGGAAACATCCTTAACATAGATAATGTTTCCGCTCATAACTTAATCCTACCCCTAATAAGTAATAACGTCTCGAAAACAATGACCAGCGAGAGGACTAGAACGACAATGAGATAAATGTTGAAGCCGTTAGAGACAGCTTTACGCTTCGAAAGGAGGGCGCTGTAAACTTGCCCGGCGTTATAATATATTATTGCATCATAATCTTTTAGACCGTTGGCTGAAGTCGTTAGAACATATGCTATTGAGCAGCCAGTTTCCTCGCGGATATTCTCAAGGGCTTTTTGAACGCCTTCCATCAGTAGGGCTATATCGGAGACTATTAGGCAAACATATTCCCCAGATTTAAGTCCCTCATAAATATTTCTCAAAGATTCTGGGCGTACAGCTCCCCCCTCTCCCATAAGGATGGCGCCCACTTTTAAACCCATAGCCTCAGCAACATATTGCTCCTCATAGAAACCTATCACGATACTCCTGCCATATGAACCATATTTACTCGAAAGATTATAAAGAAAAGCTTTGAGACCAGAAATCTCTCTCTCAAACCTCTCATAATTTTCTGAGAGTTTACCAGATAGCTCAGGTTTCAGCATTGAGAGTTTCTCCCTAACTTCTTTAGCTATCATAAGAGCATTGTCTGGTAAAAGCCAGAAGCCGTGAACATTCTTATCCCCGTTGAGGGCTAGTATTTCAACCCCATCTAAATTCATCGTATTTATGGAGATTAACTCTTCGCTGACGCCTTTCTCCCTAGCGATCTGACTGACAAGCTCCTCCTCCCACTCCATATGTCCAGTTATGACTATCAGGTCTGAGCCCCGTGCAATGTTAATAACTTCCGGCGTGAGAGTGAAACCATGTGGATCGATTTCTCCTGAAACAATCGGATGGACTTCCCCAACTCCATCGACTACTGGATAAATTATCGACTTGAGAATTTCTATTGAAACAGTTATCTTCACCATTTCACTCGAATCAGAGAGAACAATAAACACATTAAATCCTGTTAAAAGCAACAGAGTTAAAACAACCATTATGGCTGAGATCTCTTTGCTGAGCAGCACGAGATCCCCCTCGGGATATCTTTATCATGAGGACATTTTACAGGATGTCCTAGAACCCTACACATAGAGTCGACAATTTTATCAGATAAATATAATTCAATTTTACGGGCACATTCGCAAGCATCACCTAAGTTGACTAAGAGGAACTTGTGTACATATGTCTCGAAAACCCTGTGATTCCTCATAATCCTGTTAACTTCTCTAAGCCCCAGCTCTGAGAGGCTTACTCCTCTCCAAGGTTCTCTCACAAGCATGCCTTTCTCGTAAAGCCTCTTGAGGGTCTCACTTGCAGTTGCGCATGAAACCCCCATAATATTCGCTACATCTAGACTCCCAACAACACTTTTTTCAGAGAGTAGATTGAAGACTGCTTTTAGATATTCTGCTTCCCTTTCAGTTAACTTTTTAGACATAAGTTTGGTCTCTGAAATAGGCATAGCCTAATTTAGGATAAGCCTAAATTTAAACCTTTCGAACATAACGAGAAACCCAGATCTAAACACTCTATTTCTAGGTAAAATCCCTTCACACATGCTGCGAGTTAAAACGCAAAAAACGCAAAATTAAAAGATAGATTTAGACAGAGTTGAAAAAGGAAAGATTATCCGAGCAATAACAAGGCAGATTACTGCCTTATCAACGTGAAGATGAAGAGCGCATAGCGGCTATCCTTATCACAAAATTTTAGTCATTTAACATGGATAAGGTGGAATTATTTGCGTAGATAAGAAAGCATATATTCAACCTGCTTACTGTAGTTTCCTTTTGGAAGGATGGGCCTTGCAGCAGTATGATGTAATAATTGTTGGTGCAGGTCCAGCTGGAATTTTTTCCGCCCTAGAGCTTGCGAAGAATACTGATCTCAAAATCCTAATGCTTGAGAAGGGTCCAGACATCGATAAACGTAGGTGCCCAGCTACTAGAGGTTTAGGCTGCGTGAAATGTGAGCCTTGCTCCCTTCTCTCCGGCTGGGGTGGAGCTGGAGCCTTCAGCGACGGTAAATTAACGATCTCCACGTCTGTCGGCGGCTGGCTTAGCGAATATGTTGGCGAAGATAGGCTTTCAAAGCTAATAGAGTATGTTGACAGCATATATGTAAAGTATGGTGGAACACAGAAGGTTTATGGCGAAGACATAGATGAAGTTGAAAGGATTGAGCGAAAAGCAGCTTTGGCGGGCTTAACGCTCGTTAGGCAGAAGATTAGACACCTCGGGACGGAAAAGTGCGCTGAAGTTCTCCAAAAGATGCGCCGAGAATTGAATAATAGTGTTGAGGTAAGAACTAGGACTGAGGTTAAGAGCTTACTTGTAGATAATGGCGAGGCTAGAGGAGTCGAAACAGTCAATGGGGAGAAAATTTATGGAAAATATGTTATTGTTGCGCCTGGAAGAAGCGGAGCTGAGTGGCTTAAAAGTGAGGCTCAATCCCTAAGATTAAAAACCCTCAATAATCCGGTCGATGTAGGCGTCAGGGTTGAGGTTCTAGCTGTAACGATGGAGGAGCTGACGAATGTGCTTTATGAGCCTAAATTCATATATTATTCGAGGGCTTTTGACGATCAGGTTAGAACATTTTGCGTTAACCCATACGGCGAAGTTATCACGGAGTCGTATGGTGGGGTGATAAGCGTTAATGGGCAGAGTTATGCTGAAAGAAAAACCGAAAACACCAACTTTGCGGTTCTCGTAAGCACATCCTTCACCTATCCGTTTCGTGAACCAATAGCTTACGGCGAATATATCGCTAGGTTAGCAAACCTATTAAGCGGCGGCGTGATTATACAGCGCTTGGGCGATCTGGAGATTGGTAGGCGGTCTACTGAGGAGAGGATAAGCAGAAGCATCGTTAAGCCAACTCTTAAAATAGCGACTCCTGGAGACTTAAGCTTCGTTTTACCATATAGGTATTTGACAGACATAAAAGAGATGCTTGTGGCGCTTGATAAGGTCGCTCCTGGAATACATTCAAAGCATACTCTGCTATATGGTGTTGAGGTGAAATTTTATTCGTCGAGACTTGAATTGAATGAGAATTTAGAGACAAAGATAAAAAACTTATTTACGATTGGTGACGGCGCTGGGATAACGAGGGGATTAATGCAGGCTAGCGCAAGCGGCATCATTGTTGCAAATGAGATAATGCGGAGGGAGGAGCGGTCTAAAAACTTGAGGAGAAGAGATAAAGATTAGAGTAAAAGCGGTAGGACTGTGTAAACTTTAGCCGCCGAGAGCAGACCGCTAACTGCAACGTATTCATTCGGGGCATGAGCCAGCTCCTCTATACCAGCGCCAAAACCCAAGCACGGTATCTTCAGAGTCTTCTTTAATATTAGGGCGTCAGTTGCACCCAAAAGTATTTTCGGCTTCGGCTCCACGCCGGTTGCAATTTCAACGGCTTTTCTTAGACTTACAGTATATCTGGAGTCCCAGTTCTCGTAGTATCCGCCTTCAAAATCAATTACGTCGACTTCAACACCTCTTTCACCGAGGCTGGAAACTAAATTATATAGATGTTTTTTAATATTTTCTAGGTCTATACTGGGCGATATCCTTATATCGAAAAATGCTTCAGCATAATCCGGTATAACATTGATCTTCACTCCACCACTTATCATTGTTAGACTGACAGTGGGATAATGAAACGCTCTTCTTATAGCGTTCTTCTGCACTTCGCTTAACCCCTCACCCGCTAAAAGATACTCTATGCTTGACTTCACCGAGTCTTCTAAATCCGCTGAAAGAGTAAGGTTATAATCGCTTATCTTCTTCACATTTTCGATAGCTGAAAGTATTTTCTCTATGGCGTTATCTCCATAGAAAGGCATGCTTCCATGAGCTGTTTTCCCGGTAGCCTTCAAACGCAAACGTATATAGCCTTTACATCCAACATCTATATAAGGCTCTTTGCTCGGATCCCTACTGAGTGAATCGCCTATAATACATAAGTCTCCGCTTATTAAACCCCTCTCAACAAGCCAACGTGTTCCATTAGGCGAACCCACCTCTTCATCGCATGTAAACCAAAAGTCAACTGTAGCTTTATTATTATCTGAAAACTCATTTAAAACCTTGGCTGCAATCATTGCGGCGGCGCAAGACCCCTTCATATCACTCGAGCCCCTACCATAGACCCGCTCGCCGTCAACTATGCCGCTAAAGGGATCGTAAACCCACTTATCCCTCAAGCCGGCTGGAACAACATCGAGGTGACCTAGCCAAACAATCTTCTTGCTGGTTCTACCCTGAACCCTAGCGTGCACATTAACCTTTTCCTTCTCCTTAGCATAAAAGGAAACTTCTACGCCAGCTTCTTCTAAGTATGCCTTCACGTATTCTGCGCACTCGAGAGTGTTGCTCGGCGGCGAGATGGTTTGAAACTTTATTAAGTCCGATGTAACTGAAACAACTTCAAGCCTTAAACTATCAATTCTTTCTAAGACATCGCATATAAGCGATGATGACACTCCATTTTCACCTGCTAAGTTATGATTTCGCTTAGCCTGCCATTTTCCGCAGCGTATCGTATCTCAAGCATCGGTAGATCCATCGGCGCCTCTATTCTATCAACACCATGTTTTTTGAGGAGACCCCGATATTTTAGCGTTAATCTACGCATCTCAGGTGAGGTGGGACCAACACAAGGGCTTCCGGGAACTCTGGGGCTGACGTCAAAAACATAGAAGGCTAGTCTCTTCTGTTCTGGATCGTCTGAGTCGTAGGCTATAGCTCCCTGTAGAGCGAAGAGACCGATTATACCCGGCGGATACTCTTTCTCGCAGATCCCTATGAATTTCTCAGCGGCTTCATATACCAATGGCTTCTGGGATTCTCTCATGGTTAACCCATAGTGACCTATTTCCTCATTCTTAACTGGAACATTTATTGCAAGCTGATCCCTAGCTGGGAGACTTAGAATCCCATGCAGATTTGTCTGCTTCCTGTCATCAAAGCCTAGAAAGTCAAAGTCCCCAAAACAGTCTTTTAGAGCCCATTTCTGGAAGTTTGCATTGAATTTCTGCCCAAGAATATACTCCTCTATGCGGGCTCTCTTTAAATCTACCTCATCTATCACTTCCTGCTTTATTAGCTCCTCAGCTTTCCTATAGTATTCTTCGGGGGATGAAGCATAGAAGAATGCCCTCTCCAAGGGTTTCTTTTTCTGCTGAACTTTAACTATAACGAGCCTATCGATATCTTCAGGCTTATCAAACTTCTTAGGTATCTTTATGCCAGCCTTCTCTAGAAGCCAATATTGATTTCTAGGCTCTGTCCTTTCCTCAGTTCTCAAGAGAAAACGATTACCGTATATTGGGGTCTTAAATCTGCCCTCTATATTATCGTATCCAACATAGACTGAGAATGATCTGTTGGGAATAAATATCGTGTTTAACTTCAACATCCTATCCTGGACGTCGTCCCTTATAATGTCTGAGAACCTATCTAAGAGGATCACATGGTCGAATAAGTGTCTATTATAGCCGGCATATAATGTCTCCCTGCCTTTCTGGCAGACAACTAAGGTCTGGAAACCGAAAACTTTAGCGGATACTCCCACCTCTTCAGCTGAATGAGACCCTAAAACACCGATCGTTATCTTGTCGGGATCATATTCTGAAATGATTTTTCGAGCTTCGCCACAATTTTCACTCAAGTTCATCACCAATAAGAGAAAGCGTCGTCACCCTAATATTTCCTTTAACCTACCTTGCTCTATAGCCTCCCTTATCTCTAAAGCAATTCTCCGCCCAGTGCTCATTGGTTTACCATGTTTAATCAGCGCGTAAGGTGAGGTTTCCATAAAAACATTCGTTCCAGCAACAATCCTTGCGGATATTTCGAAAACATAAAACTTTAGGTCTGGGGTCACAATGGTTTCCAGGCAGAATGGTCCATATATCCCTGGGCTGCATATTTCCCTCGACGCTTTAATAACGCGTTCTCCCATCCTAAACGCTTCTGGTAGGAGAGATTCACGAAGCATTAGTGGAAAGTTTCCAACAATAGTATATGTTACTTTAATGTCTCGTTGAAATCTAGAGGGTATTCTCCCAATACCGTCAACGTTTGACTCATAACGCCTATCGAACCCCATAAGCTCGAGCTCGTTACGTATAACCGAGTAAAAGTAATGTATGTAAACCGGGATGCCGACAACGTACTCCTGAATAACATATTCCTTTATGTCTCCTATTTTGCGTTTAAATTCCCGCTCATTTCTAACTAAAAAGTATCCCTGACCGCCCCTAGCGCCCGGAAATTTTACTATCGCTAACCCATCGATTTCAGATGGATCCTTAAAGACTTTCGGCAGATTTAATCCAGCCTTCTCAAGCCATATTCGCTGTTTCTCCCTATCGCTCTCCCAGAAGAGAATTTTTCTATTCCCATAATAGGGAACCTTCATTCTTTCGATAGCTTTTAGATCCACGTAGGCTATTAGTGATGCATGTGGAATTAAAATGGCGTTCCGCTCCAAGAGAGCATCCTCCACGGCGGGGAAATCGCTGTAAGATTCTATCTCAATAACCTCGTCCGCAACCCCAAAATGCTTATAAATAAAAGCATGGTCGCCTCTACAAACGGCAATAGTTCTGAAGCCCTCATCTTTCGCGCCCCTCAATATTTGAAGGGCAGAGTGGCTTCCGAGAGTAGCTATAGCGTAGTTCAATTTAATGCGCCTCCAACAATTTTAAACTATTTTTGGAACCCAATATATTATAGCGAAGTTAACCATAATTGCCAACAGGATTATAAGGATCCAGAATATAAGGTTCTTTAATTTAATTCCGGCAAACTTAAATTTCTCAGGGATAAGATAAAGGTTGCTGCTGATTGAAAGAATTCCGGATAGAGTTAGAGAAGCTAGAAAGTAACTTTTTATATTGGGGTCAAATGCAAGCCTAGAACCGGCTACGACAATGGCGACCCCAGCCATAAATGAGCCTACCAGTGCGAAAAAGATCCCTTCAGCCCCCTCCTTAGCCAGCGTTAACGCAATATTTACGAAGATAACTATTGAAGCGCAGATGGTGGCTGATATGATGCCATTTTCTTCAGGGAGCCTTCTGCTCAGAGAGCATACTAGGATTGTGATCACTAAGAGTAATAATGAGGTGAAACCCTGCACTATAAATACTTTCTCACCCTTTAACTTTTCAAACCATCTTTCCATTTTCTCTTCACTTTCCTCTTCCTCATTACTGAGAGAGGATTTAAATGTTTTTCTTTAATAGGCTCCCTTCCACCCAATCCCCAGAAATCTAATGTTTTAGTGCTCAAAGATTCTTAGGATCTCAGGATTCGTTCTCCTCATAAAATCCATCACCTCGTTATGGGTTGGACAGCCCTCCATCGGCCCAAACTTCGTCACAGCCAGCGCGCCAGCTACGTTGGCGTAATACCCGGCTTTTTCAATATCCCAGCCTCTGAGTAGACCTACTATGAAGGCGGCGTCATATATGTCTCCAGCCCCGGTAGGATCAACTTCCTTCACCTCAAATGCCGGTATGTGCTTTTTCCAGCCCCCTTTACATATCATTGATCCCGAGCTCCCCATCTTTAACGCGATAATGTCTACCCCTTTATCCAGCAGCTTATCGCAAGCCGAGTTTAAATCGCGGCTATTGGTGAGAGCCTCTATCTCTTCGATGTTCGGTAGGACTATATCTGCTTTCTCAATTATTGGCTCACATACCTTTCTCACCTTTTCCAGAGGCATTAGCTCCAGCCTAATGTTAGGGTCAAAGGATACCGTTATCCCGATGCCGCGAGCTATTTCCACAGCCTTGTAGCATGCTTCACGAACACACCTAGCGATCAGAAGAGCTGAACCCATAATATGTAGATGCTTAAACCTGGCTATATGGTCAGCGTCAATATCCTTCACGGAGATCTTAGAAGAAGCCGACTGCCTAAGATGAAATATAAATCTTCTAGAGCCGTCTGAAAAATACGATATGAAAGCTATACCGGTGAGATAATTCCCTAGAATCTTGACGCGGCTAACATCGACACCATCGCTTCTAAGCCTATTAAGAACAAGCATACCAAACTCGTCATCTCCAACAGCCCCAATTATTGATGAGGGGAAACCCAGTTTAGCCACAGCGTCGGCAAATATTGCTGGAGCACCACTAGGGTAAGGCCCTATAAACTCTGCTGGAACGCTTAACGGGGTGTCTCTCGACACACGCATAATCTCAACTAATATTTCTCCTATAGTTAGGACACTCATCATTTTTAGATAAATAGGCAGGTATTTAAAAGCTTCAATTCACCAAGCATTAAATAGACGAATTAAATTAATTCTAAAGTTAAATGTCTTCAGGAGACTATACCATGAAAGCTGCAGTCCTATATAAACCGTTTGATATGAGGATTGAGGACGTCGACGTCCCGCAGATTAGCGCCAGAGAAGTTCTGGTCAGGGTAAAACGTGTTGGAGTATGCGGATCCGATGTACACTTTTATTGCCATGGGAGAATAGGATCATTCATCGTGGATCGGCCGCTCATATTGGGTCATGAATGTTCAGGCGAGGCTGTGGAGGTTGGTAAAGATGTTAAGAATATTAGTGTTGGCGAAAGAGTTGTGGTAGAGCCGGGATTTACATGCGGCGTATGTGAATATTGCAGGTCTGGACGCTACAATCTATGTCCAAGCGTTCGCTTTTATGGAGCTCCACCATATAATGGCGCATTCGCAGAATATGTTTCAGCCCCAGCCGAGAACGTTTATTCCATGCCTAAAAACATGACCTATGAGGAGGGGGCAATGATAGAGCCATTGGCAGTCGGGCTTATGGCGGCAAAAAGAGGCGGTGTTTCCGTCTACGATAGCGTTGCCATATTCGGCGCCGGGCCAATAGGGTTGTTAGCTTTACAGGCAGCTAAATCTCACGGCGTAATCGACGTCTTTTCCATAGATATTGTTGATTATAGGCTTAACCGTGCCCTAAAGATGGGCGCTAAATCCGTAATAAACGCTTCAAGGGAGAATATTGTTGAGCAGATCATGGATCTCACTAATAACAGGGGGGTTGATGTTGTTATTGAAGCTTCAGGCTCACCTAGAGCTCTCCAGCAAGCGCTGGATGTGGTTAAACCTGGAGGGCGAATAGTGCTTGTGGGTTATCCGCTAGTTGAGGTCCCACTGGCAGTTGATAAAATTCTGATGAAGGAACTTGATATAAGAGGCGTACATAGATACGCGAATGTTTTTCCAACCGCCATCAAGATTGTTTCATCTGGGATGGTTGATGTAAAATCTTTGGTTACACACGTATTCCCGCTTGAAAGGATAGTGGAGGGCTTTAATGTTCATATGAATAAAATTGGGGATCCGATTAAAGTTCAAATTGAAATTTAAAATGAAGCGCCCATCTATTAGCTGCCGTTAAAGCTTGCCGATAAACAATATTTTACGATATATCTTTACGAGGCAAACATCTCGTGGATGCAAAAGTGAGCTCCCAGGTTAGCTCGGTCCAGCTTGCATAAGGGATAACTGGAAATCCCCTGCGATGCTAACGCAAAAATCTTCCCCATCTCAGTTATACCTCTAGTAGTCTAGAGCGGCGTAATCTACGATTCCATGCAATTACCAGAAAATTACGTTTATGAATGAGTATGAAAATCTTTCCATTCTTCCCAAATATATTTAAGTCAGGGGTTATGGAAAGCGATCATTTTAAAGAATTTGCCCTGAAGGATTTAAAGTGAGATAATTATGGAAAAATGTTTCTGAGAGAGGCGGATCGTAAAATTATCTATATGCCTTTCATGCGCAGACACTCTACCTTTAAATTTATTTTCGCATTAGTTCTTATAGTGAGTGATAGTTCATGGTAAGTGTTGTCGCCATATTTAGAGGGGCAGATCCAATAGAAGTCACTTCTGAGGCGCTTAAAGCTATAAAGGGTGACTTAGATTTTATATCGGAAGAAAGGCAGATTTTAATAAAACCTAACTATATTACTGCTCATCATCCATCGACTGGGGTTACTACCGACGGCAGGGTTATTGAAGGGATTATAAGATTTCTTAAGGAGCATGGGATAGACAACATTGTTATCGGTGAGGGAAGCGGCTTAACCAACACATTTGAAGCCTTCAGGATTGCGGAACTAGATAAAGTAAGCGAGAAATGGAACGTGAGGTTAATGGATTTAAATAGGGATTCTTTCGTCGAGGTTTATCCACCTAACCCCCTAGCACTTAGGAAAGTTAAAGTTGCAAAGACAGCTCTGGAAAGCACCATAATAAGTGTTCCGAAGCTTAAGGTTCATAGATTAACAACCGTCACCCTGGGGTTAAAGAATATGATGGGTGCCTTAGCTTCCAAGGGCAGCATGCATAACGGCAGATTAAACGAAAATATTGTGGATTTAGCCTCAGTATTGAAGCCTAGCTTAACGGTTATTGATGGAATCGTGGCTGGGGAGGGGCATGAGGTTAGCGGAAACCCCGTGAAAATGAACCTAATTATAGCTGGCACAGATCCAGTTGCAGTTGACGCTATAGGCGCCGCAGTTATGGGTTTTTCGCCAACAGAGATTAAGCACCTAGTTTTAGCCGAGAAGAAGGGGCTTGGAACATGCCGCCTAGAAAACATAAAGATTATCGGAGAACCCGTAGAAAAAGTAAAGCGAAAATTCAACAGGTCTCTAATATCGAGTTTTCTCTCACAATTTTAGAAAGGTGTCTTTAGCCTACACCTATTCAACAGAACGAACAGCGTCCAGCATCGGTCAGTAGTAAACATTTATCTCCACCGGTTTCGTGATACCCCCAAGCAGTATTAAGCTGGTTTCCGAATCGTAATTAGGCCACTCCTTTCCGTCTACCTTCACATCCCTTATTTTGAGACCGCTTGGATGTTTAACATATATTTCTATATATTTAGGTGGATTCCTTGTCGGCGGCTTTAAATACACTTTAATGAAGCCCTCAGCGACCCGCGATTCAACGGTGAAAGATAACGTTCCAAAATATGTGCTTGCGTTTTCCACATATATGTGTTTACCGTTCTCAAGCCATTTGGATGGAACCGCTGGCATTAAGGTCAGCGTGCTGCCTTTCTCATGGATCAGCATAAGTCTTAGACAATAGCACGCTATGGATTCATCCGAGGTCTTGAAATGATCCCCAGCCCAGTCCGCCATCGTTGGTAACGGGTGCTCTGTTAACATGTACACGTCTGGGTAGAATGCCACCGCAAAAGCGTTAAAGAATGCCCGTAAGAAATGCTTATTCTTCCCCCTCAATAAGTACGGTATCTGAAAGCCGTAAAGGTTCGGCTGCATGGAGAAACCCCCTCTACTAAACCAGTATCTGTCAAAGTCTGGAGAAGGTACGCTGTACCCATATTCCTCAGAAATATAAAGGTTATCTTCATAATCCTTCATTATCCATTCAGCTGTTTTTGAGTGTGGATCTATCAAACCGCATAAAATTAGATGCATAGCGCCCTCTAGAGTTTCACGTATCCATCCGATATCTCGACCACGTCTATCAACCCTTGAAGGAATATGTGGCACCCATGTTCCGTCTCTAAGCTTAACTACAGGGCTTCTAACCATGGCTTCAGTAATACCTGCAAGCAGATCTTCCCTATACGCCTCAGCCTCCCTAATCAATCTTTCAGCCTCAGGATGATTTATCTCGCTCAAGACCTCTGCTACAGATTTAAGCCCCCTATAGGCGTGAGCGTTTGTCGAAATCCAATGCCAGAATTCCTTAACATCTTCTAGGGAGCCTGGGGGTAGAAAACCATACTCAACAACTTTTTTACCATTAATCGTCCTCATCGTTGCCTTTCGTTCCTCAATTATCCAGTTGCATGCCTCTACAAGGTTTGGTGCAACCTTTTTAAGCCACTCTTCATCACGGGTATGTTTGTAGTGCTCTGCGAAGGCCCATAAAACCCACCCGTGATGTTGACCATAGTCTCCACATTCATAGCCTCCGGCTCCGAAGAATACCCCCTTAGCGGTGGAGTATTTGCCAGCCATGACCGCTGTTCCCTGATAACGTATGAAGACATCCAACCTACGTTCCGCTTCATCGTAGAGCCCTCTCCGATCAAGTTCGCTTATAACCATAGCACTTTCATTGGCGAAAACCCCGTAATTAAATGAGCTGACCCTACACATATACCTCTCCGACCCGGGTTCTTTATCATCAGTTATATGCACATGGCTTAGAAAAGCCTTGTAAAAATTATTTAGCCATTTTTCCGGAACATTAATCAGCATTCCTTGACTGAGCAAGCTCTTCCAGTATTGAATCACTCTTTTCTTCTCTAACTCAAAATCTAAACTTTTAAGTCTCTCTACCTCAAAGTTTTCAAGCGGGGTTATTGCGGGGATCTTGACATACACTGTATGTTTTTCGCCGGGATTAAGGTTCAAAGCGTATATAAGGGAGCCGTCTGAATCTTTAATCTCTCCTCGCCCACCCACGTCCAGAACATATCTAAGTCTTTTAATCGGATGACTTTGATATAGTGCATAAATGAGTCCATTCTCGCATTTAAGCTGCTCTTCTACACCCTTAGCATCACGCCAATTCTCTTTACATAGCGACGATAATTTAAGGCAGATGTTTTTCGGAGAAAGACTCTGGGAGAAAAGTGTTATTTTCATCATGCACACAACTGGGTCATCGCCATCTATCATCTCCTCACCTTTAAGATCATCAAGCGGATTTTTTAACAACAATGTTGCGAAGGCTTCTTGCTCAAAAACTATACCATCTTCAACCCACTTAGCATGCACTATCGGTAAGTATTCACCTTCCAAATATCTTTCTTCCGGCTCCTTATCTGGGAAACCAAATCCATAGGCGATGGTGCCCCCATCCCATAGGAATCTATCTGAGCATTTTCCTTTCACCCTTATATTCCAAAGCTTCGGTATGAAGACCGTGCCTCTCGTATCGACACCAATCTTCTGCCTTCGACCCTTACACCCTAAAATAAAATGAATGCTCCTTTTCTTGGTGGGCATTTCCTTCCAAGCTCTTTCAAGACTTTGTTCAGGCATTTTATCGATCATATCATATATAGTTGCTAATCCTTTCTCACTTAGCATGCTACTATAGGTTTTAAGATTAAGGTTTTCGGAGGATTTTGAAATTAAAACATCATAATCTTTTATCAGAATAGCCCTTTCCCTCTCAAGATCTTTCATAGAGAAGGAGAAGCTGAAGGTGGCGGATCTAATAGTGACAATAGTTTCGTCAAAACTTTTCGGTTTTTCACTGTAAGCGTAAAATATTTCCGCCCTAATTCCATCGGTTTCATCATTCTCAATCTTTGAGGACCAAGAATTATTAGGCAGAATTTTTACCTTACTATTAGGGTTAAGTGGTTTTAAATCCTTTATCTCCCCATTAAAGACATCAATGAATCCATCCCAAACCCTTTTTTCATCCTTCCCGCATCCCCATTCAATAGAGACCTCCATCAGTCTCCAGGTGGAGTCGGTATAAACTTCGAAACTCTTGATTCCAGATAAATTTTTAGAGGAGAGAACCCTAACCTTTAATGTTCTACGGAACTTCACATCATAATCGGTAAGTTCCGGGAACTCGCTGGTTATAGGCTTAAATGTAAAAAGCAGCGCATCCCCTTCTATGTTTAAGTCAAATTCAGCATCCTTCCACTGCCCATTGTAAAGATCGTCTATAGGAAGCCATCCTGAAAAACCGGCGCCTGCTTGATCAAACCTAAACTTAGGCCAACTGCTCTGCCAATACTGCACTTTTAAATCCTCTTTGCTTAAATCAATTGGCGTATGCTCAAATCGCATAATCACTGCGCAGACATCTCTAGGATCATCCCATGAGACCCCAACTTCCCTAGCATCGGACCATAACCTACCATATTTCGCAGCATTAATGTAAGCGCCTATTGCGGGATAAAATGAGAACCTATTCGCTAACATTCTAATCTTGTACTCGTTATTAACACCATTAATATTTAAGCCTTAAATCGGTCGCACAAGTATGAAAATATTAATCTCTGTTTACAGGATCGGAACCCATCTTGCTGAAGTCTAAGTTAAATAAAATAGCAATTTTACAGCCGGTTAGAAAAGCCATATAGATTTGCCCAAGAGAATCAAGCAGCTGCGAAGTAGGTCAATAAATCCTGTGCCAATTGTAAAACCTAAAACTAAATTGCCTTTTATTAAGCTAAACTTTTCTCTTCCTATTTTGGTCAAATTTTTGCAGAGATTAGCGAGCCAACTAACACTATGGCAACAATATATGAGCTAATGTAGAAATTAAAGCTTGCTTGTGAAGGGCCTGAAGTGAAGTTTACTCATGTTTCGTGTCTCTAAACTCTACCAGAAAACTGGTATAATTGGCGAGAATATGGCAATAAGCAGCACTAAAATCCATGGTGTTCTCTCAGCCCTTTCTCCTGCAGTAAACATATTTTTCCTTATAATATTTCTTAACAGTAATAAATCCTTGTAGAAACTTCACAGGCACTTTAAATACATAATAGCGAATATCATTCTCCCAGAGATAGTGAGTGCTTAATATTAAGCGACTAAGTTTTCCCAGTTTCTCCCCATTAATAAGAATCGAGTTATCCTAACTTAAAATCGAGGGGATGCAAATTTTCATTTTCCGCCCCCTTTCCCCAGCGACCTTTTAGGTGCTAAGCTCTCGCTCCTTATTTATTAGGG
>JAOAJJ010000029.1 GCA_026414245.1 Candidatus Bathyarchaeota archaeon | reverse complement strand
AAGTCTCTCTTTAAGAACCCTAGCTGCATACTTAAAGGCTTCCTCTAGATCCCCAGTCCCATTAACTCCCGCAGATGTTGAATGCCCCCCACCCATACCGTGAAGGTATTCACCCAATATTTTTGCGAGGTCTCTACCAAGATGTATTCCAGTCCTAACGCGGAATTCATTGCTGGATCTCAGGCTGATTGAAATTTTATCTTTATCCTGCGACCCTATGATTGCTAGGCTTGCCCCGACATCCACAAGAGCTCTTGCAGCTGATGCCTGAAAGGAGCCGACATGCGAGAAGACTATGATCCAGCCATATATTCTCATAAGTCTCATTCTTCTGCAGGCTTTGAGTCGAGCTATACGTTCAGAAACATCCATTGGCACTAACAGGAGCTGCAATACTTCTTGGGCATCTACACCGAGATCTACAAGATCCGCTATCACCTTGAATGTTGAGGAGGGGGCTAGAGTAAAATGCCTTGTGTCAAAAGCGATCCCTAAGAATAAGGCTTCGGCAACATCTTTCGAGGGCTTGACGCCGGCTTCCTTGAAAAAACTATAAATTATTTCGCAAGTGGATGAGAAATCCTCTCGACATATGTATAGAGACGTGATTTTCCCAGTCTCTTGGTGGGGTGCATGATGATCAATAACTATTATTGGGGAAGCAGCCTCATGTAAATTCTTCCCCCACTCGCCCAGCTGCTGCACTGTGCTTGTGTCTAGCATGAATATTATGTCAGCCTTATCGAAATCCGGTTCCTCATTCTCCACCCTCATTGAGAAACGCTCCAAAATACCCTTAGACACCTTGCTAACGCTTTCAGGAGATGCTATCTCAACCTCGATTTCGGGCTTAAAATTTTTCAGAAGTTTTATGAGGGCGTAAGATGAGCATACGGCGTCGGGATCCGCATTCTTATGGCATAAGATGAGTACTGATTTAACCTTCCTCTCCTCCATAATGCCAACTATTTCGTTGAAGAAGCCGCCCATTATTCCCCAACCTTAAGCCATTAGCCTCGGGATCCAATAGATTTAGAATCAATCTCTTTAAGATATTTTTCTATGGCGTTAAAAGCAGCGTCTATAGACTCCTTAGCGATCTTATCGGCATTCATGTTCCTGCAGAGCGGTGAGAGAGTTAATTCAACCTCAATATCGATGTTAAGAGAATCAGAGCTTTCTAAGTCAACCGATATAGAAAAATCCGACACATATTCTTTAGGAACTTTAGACATGATGTATTTTCTCGCAGCTTCTTCGGCTATCCCGCATATCTTCTCCAAGACTTCATATGGCAATGAGCTTGATGGGCATTCGCTCAAAGTTTACAGCACCATATTTCTAGGCGAAACCCCTTCCCACACTCATGCTGGCGATATTGGCTGTAAATCTTTTTGAAGCTTCTCCTGAAGGTCTTTTATCTGGCTTCTAAGCCTCTCCTCCTGTTTTGTAAGGACTGAAACTCTCATGGTGGCGATTTCCTTCCTCTCGGCGAGCTCGCTGGCAACTTTAGCCTTACTTGTCCTTATGAGAAGGGAGCCTATCGACTTATAGATCACAGCGTCATCCGGGGTTTTTTCAATCTCGCTCAGAGATCTGTCGATTTCAAGAATCTCTAAATCAAGCTGCTGTTTCTGCGCTAAAACTGTCTGGAGCGTCTCCTGTAGCTGCTGTAATCTGAGAAGTCTTTCCTGAACTGCTGGTGGAAGCTTAACTTCTTCACTCACATTTCATCACCATCAATTATTAAACAAGACAATCTTGTCTATTATTAATTATAAGGGTTGCTGTAATTAAAGGATTCAAAAGACAATCGTATGCGCATTCCCATAAAGCAACCTATTAAGCCCCGAATAAACTAGGAG
Organism: Candidatus Bathyarchaeota archaeon; assembly: GCA_026414245.1. Classification (GTDB taxonomy): domain Archaea; phylum Thermoproteota; class Bathyarchaeia; order Bathyarchaeales; family DTEX01; genus DTEX01. The sequence goes on along the minus strand of JAOAJJ010000029.1, from coordinate 8,613 downwards.
CCTTTGCCCCAAAAAACACTATATGGAATAACTCCAGAGAACACCTGCGAATAACCTCTCTTCTTTAAGCCATATCTTGACGGAGGTTTGGTTAAATGTCTCTCCGACCTCAGCGGAGCGAAATATAGCCCGGGACTTAAAGCTCTATTAACCTTAACCTCTATTTTCCTTAGCTCCGGTCCATGAAAGCCACACCTATAACACTCAAAACCTTTATTCCTACCCATAGACTTCATTCTTTTGCCGCAGAGGGGGCAGAGCGGATTCTGATAAATTATCTTTTCAGCTAATCTGACGACCCTTAATTTCTCAACATTTATTGTCATAGGTTTCATCTTTGAGGGGGGACGGACTCCACCATAAACCTCCACAATGTCCCCATCGATAAGGTCTTTTGCAATATTACGTAGGCTGCCGCCCTGCTCATAAACTGCGCAATCTATAGTGCCAGTGTCATCTTGAATCCTAAATATTACGTGTCCACCGGGAATAATTTTCGGATCGCCTACAACCCTACCCTCCAATATTACAGGATGATAAGCCCTCACATCTTTTATAGAGGGAACCCTTCTCAAATGGGCATCTGTTCCATGATTCGTCCTAAATATAACCCAGCGTTCTACCGGCTCATATGAGCGAATCATGCTATGCGCACATTTAACCGCCTCCGGCGTTTCACCCCTAATACCATAGAGCACTGGATCTGGACCCCTAGGAGTTATTAGAATTCTGCCAGTCTCAGGGTCAATATTATTAAATGTTAAGTTAGCCATCTTTTTATCCATCTCTATAACTGATGATTTGTCGATTTTTCTGGGGGAACCCCAATTCTCTCTACTCCTATAGGCTATTAATTCAAATGTGTGGTCTCCGCTCAGGGTTTCGCCGATGGCGGCTAGACCGCCAATAATCCCCCGCCTACTATTATAGCCAACCGCTTCAGCCCTGAACTTCCTTATTATCTTTAAAGCATATTTCATGTTTACAATCCCCTGGATAGTTTCCTTAGCGAATCTCCTGACTTCCTCTGGGACATCACCTATAAGAAAAACTGCTCCGGGGTCTGTTCCCCTGTAGCTGAGATCCGAGTTCTCTTCAATAACCTCAATAGCTTGCTCTCTCACATCCTCATATAGGCTGTCTTCACATATGACTCTCAAGCAGAGCGCTCCGTTACCGCGAGTCTTCCAAGGAGCATTCGGGTTCAATCTGATGAGATTTGGGTAATCTGCGAATTGAACCCCCATCCTACAAAACCTTTCAATCATTAACGCTGCGACGTAGGTTGTGCATCCGCCTCTAGGTGAATCGGTGTCGTCGAACCCTATGTGCAGATTCATTTGCTTTACACTTCTCCAGTGCATGCATGTGTTTGATGAGTTTATTTCGTGAGGGCTGAAAAGCAAAGTTAATATCGTCTCTTGAAATAAAAATAATATTGCCGGATGAAGAAAAGGCATTTGATTGAAGTGATGATAGATCAGAGTTCAGCTGACGGCGAAAACACCATCCTATGAAATATTGCTTCATTTATAGCGTTGGGAAACTTCATCTATTCATCTTCAGTTAATAGTTCGACGCCCCTACTCCCTCTTCATCTCCTCAATAACTATCATCGTTAACGTAGATCTAACTTTATTTATTCTACGTATCTTCCAAGTCACTATATCTTTAAGTTTCTCCATCGACTCAGCTCTAACCGTAGCCACTATATCATAAACTCCATAGACACTACACGCTTCTTCAATACCTTCAACTTTCCTAAGCTCATTTAAAACTTCTCCTTCCGACCCTATCTCAGCATTTATTAAGACGAACGCTATCGGCATACATTTCCCTCAAACAATTAATATCATTTAAATGCTTAAAAATCTTCCTAATTTCTATTGAAAACTGTTTGGTGGACGCTATGCCCGAGAAGATTATAACAACTAGGGAGATGCGTGCCTTAGACTTGAATGCCGAATATTTCGGGATATCTAGACTACAGTTAATGGAGAATGCTGGAAAAAGCGTTGCCGAAGAAATTGCATCACGCTTCAACCCATCAAACACGAGGATATATGTTTTCTGCGGTTTAGGTGGAAATGGCGGGGACGGCTTTGTTGCGGCGAGACACCTGGTATGCATGGGCTTTAAAGTTGACGTATTACTTGCTGGGAGAGAATCCGACATAGCCAATGAGGAAGCTAAAAGAAATTGGGTGGCTTTGAAATCACTACGTAGATCATTAACTATACGTGAGGTTTATGATTCATCACTTATACCGGATTTTAAGGCTGAGGTTATTGTGGATGCGCTCCTCGGAATAGGTTTAAAGAGCCCGCCTCGACCGCCCATCTCGCAAATGATAAGGAAGATAAATGAGTCAGATGCATTCCGAGTGGCAGTTGATGTCCCAAGCGGAATAGATTCGGATACAGGCGCTGTTTTAGGCGAAGCTATAAAAGCGCACCTAACAGTCACATTACATAAGCCAAAGCCGGGGCTCTTAAGGGCTAAAGAGTACGTCGGCGAGCTAATCATTAAACAGATAGGGATACCGGAAGAAATCGAGGATTTCGCTGGGCCGGGCGATGTTTTAACCATATTGAAGCCTAGGCCTCCGGAAGCCCATAAAGGCGACTTCGGCAGGCTGCTTATAGTTGGGGGGAGCGAAACCTTCAGCGGTGCACCTACACTAGCGGCTTTAGCGGCTTTAAGGGCTGGCGTAGACTTAGTTTATATCGCAGCGCCTCGCGAAACAGCTTACGCGATCTCCTCGATATCGCCAGATCTTATAACCCTTAAGCTCGAGGGCGACCATTTGAGTATGCGAAGCATGCCGATAATAAGGAACTATATTGAGAGGGTGACAGCTATCGTTATAGGTCCAGGTTTAGGCTTACATAAGGAGACCGGTGAGGCTGTGAATGACATAATTAGGGAGGCTGAAAAGCGGAGGATACCGCTTCTGCTCGACGCTGATGGATTAAAAGCCTTCGCTAACTTTAAGCGTAGGCTGGAGACGCCGACGGTTCTAACGCCTCATCTAGGCGAATATACTCTCGTAGCCGGAGAGAAGCCGCCTGGAGATCTTGAGGGAAGAGCTAAGCATGTAAAGAAGACGGCTGAGGAGCTTAATTCGGTTATACTCTTAAAATCCCACATAGACATAATCTCAGACGGCTTCAGGGTTAAATTTAACTTTACTGGAAACCCCGGCATGACTGTCGGCGGCACGGGCGACGTGCTTTCCGGCATAGTTGCCGCCTTCCTATCTCAAGGGGTAGATCCATTCGAGGCTGCTGTGGCTGGAGCTTTTATTAATGGTGCGGCAGGGGACTTTGTGGCTGCTGAGAAGGGTTATCATATGGTTGCCAGCGATTTAATCGACTGGATACCGAAAGTTATGAATGATCCGATGAGCCACATGAAAATTAGAGGGCTTATTAAGGGATTATTATGAGGGTAGATTTTCTGCTGCCCTTAATCCTCTTCTCGATAATCGCAGCATCCTTACTACTTTATAGAAAGGTTGAGGTGAAGGTGAGAGGCATCTTAGAGGATAAAAAGCTTAGAGCTCGTGAAGTAATCTTGATGGTTGCATCCATGGGAGTAATCGTCACATTAATCGCTTTAATGCCGAGCTACTTAATCCAGATACTCTTTCTATTCGCCTACTTTTATATGCTGCTAATATTCTCATATCTGATTTTAAATAAATGGTTTCTAGCCGTGTTTCCGCCGGCGGCCTTCACGGCAGCTTATCTCTCGACGATTTATCTGGTTCCCGAAAACTTTCTTATAACGCTCATTTCCATGAACATTTTCGCAGCGTTTTTCGCAATCATGATCATCACTTATATGAATTTCCTATTCACATGGAAGATTACATTGATTTTCGCATCCCTTCTAACAGTAATGGATTTCATCCAAGTATTTTGGACAGGACACATGGTTGAAGCCGCCTATAAAATGGAAGCCCTTAAACTACCAGTAACCATATCCTCGCATCTTGCAAGGCTGGGTTTAGGGGACGTTTTTCTATCCGGACTTTTATCAGCGCAGACGGCTACTAAATATGGTTTTAAAACTGGGCTTATCACGGCTGCAACTATAAGCGTATCTCTATTCATCTTCGAAATATTGATCCTCAACTCCCTCGTAGATTACAGCGTTTTCCCGGCGACGATAATTGTTTTGTTAGGCTGGCTTCTCGGAGCCGGATTTCAGATAATCAAAAGAAAATAAAGGCAAGGTTGAGGTGAGACGGGCGGTCTCACGCTGATTCTTAGTGGAGACTGTTCTCTTCTATAAAGGCTTTTGTTCTCCTTAAGCCCTCCTTTATATTCTCCTCAGAAGCAGCATAGGAGATTCTTAAGTGTTCTCCGTCACCCTCATTTTTATGCCCAAAGTGAATATCCGATAAGACTGCTACACCAGCCTCATATAGTAAGCGTGCCCTAAACTCTTCAGAATCCTTTGCGCCGACAAATTTGCAAGCCTCCGTAACATTCGGCCAAACATAGAAAGCTCCCTCAGGCTTTAAACACCTGACCCCTTTAATCGAGTTTAAGCCATCAACTATTATCTCCCTTCTCCTCCTAAAGCTCTCAACCATTCTTTTAGAATCGTCTTGAGGCCCCCTCAACGCGGTTAACGCAGCGTACTGGTTTGGGTGCGGTGCGCATGATTCGGTGTTCGTCACCCAGCGAGCTAAATATTGGGCTAGCTTCGGGTTAGCTGCGAAACCTATTCTCCAACCGGTCATAGCGTATGTCTTTGAAACCCCGTCCACCATCACCGTTCTCTCCAGCATTCCATCTATTGACGCTATGCTAATGAATTTACCGTCATATACCATTTGAGAGTAGACTTCATCGGAGAAAACCCAGAGGTTATCATAGCGCTTCACTATATCAGCTATTTGTTCAAGAGTTTTTTTATCTAAAACCCCGCCTGTAGGGTTATGGGGCGAGTTCAATATGATTAGCCTAGTTTTCTCGTTAACTATTTTCTTTAAATATTCTACGTCAACCTTGAAATTATTCTTCTCGAGTATTGGCAGCGGAACAGGCACAGCGCCATAAGCCCTTATCAAAGACTCATATATCGGGAAGCCGGGATTAGGGTAGATGACCTCATGTCCTTTACCGTGGTCGGTGACTGAGAGTATAGTGTAACCTATAAATGGCTTAGCGCCGCACGCAACCACAACCCATTCCGGTTTAACATCGATCCCTCTAGTTTCAGAGAAAAACTCGGCTATCGCTTCTCTAAGCTCCGGTATCCCCGCTGAAGGCGTATACCCAGTCTTCCCGCTTCTGATAGCTTCTATCGCACCCTCCTTAATATACTGCGGCGTGTCAAAGTCCGGCTGCCCAATACAGAAGTTCATGATGCTCCTGCCCTTTCGAATCATTTCATTAACTTCTCTTAAAACATCGAAAGCTGTTTCGGTTCCAAGGTTTCTTGTTCTCTCAGATATATCCAGCATTTCTGCCCCTCCAAAATCATTTGAACGTTATCCGATTTAATTCCTCCTATTTTAAGGAGGACATATTAAAAAACTTTACCTTAAATAATTTATCCTTAAAGTAATTTACATGGTTAGGTAATACCTAAAAATTGCTTGAGGAGTGAACTTATGATGCTTAAGGCTGAATATAAGGTGGAGGGGGGAAAGCTAATTAAAGTTCAGCTGGCTAAGAGGGAGGGTAAAATAGATGCAATAAAGATAACTGGCGACTTCTTCATGCATCCGGAAGATCTCATCGATGAGCTTGAAAAAGCCCTTTTAGGCTGCCCCCTCAATGAAAACGCTATAGCGGAGACTATAAGACGCTTTGTTAGAGATAGAGGGGTTATATTGCTGGGCGCAACCCCGGAGGATTTCGCAAAATGTATAATTAAGGCGGGTGGTGGTAATGGTTGAAAAATGGCGTCTATTAGATACCGGTCTTAAAGATGCGTTCTATAACATGGCTTTAGATGAAGCTATAGCGATAGCTAGGTCTAGGAACATTGTTCCAAACACCATACGCTTCTTTAGATGGGAGCCTTCAGCCGTCTCCATAGGATACTTTCAAAGCATGGAGGAAGAGGTAGATGTGGAGGCTTGCAGGAGATTAGCCATCGACTTTGTTAGAAGAAGGACTGGGGGCGGAGCCGTATACCATGACCGTGATGGAGAGCTAACCTACAGTATAATTGTTAATGAGGATCACCCATTAGTTTCAAGAGACTTTCAAAGGACTTACGAAAACCTCTGCTCAGGATTGGTTAAAGGCTTGAGGCTTCTAGGAGTCCCCGCGGAATTTAAACCAATAAACGATATAGTTGTTGAGGGGAAAAAGATTTCTGGAAACGCCCAAACGAGAGGAATGGGCGTCGTGCACCAGCATGGCACAATACTCCGCGATGTGAATCCAACGATAATGTTTACAGTGCTTAAGGTTCCCAGCGAAAAGATTCGTGATAAAATGATAAAATCCGCCGAGGAGAGGGTGACTTCAATAAAGAGATATTTGGGAAGAGAGGTCAGCTTCGAGGAGCTTAAACACGCCCTAATAGAGGGCTTCGAGGAATCTTTTGGGATAGAATTGGTTCCGGGAAAAATAGAGGATTTCGAGGAGCAGCTTGCGATAAAGCTGAGAGAAGAAAAGTACTCTGCTGAGTGGTGGAATTTTAAGAGGTAGGGGAGCCAGCCGGCGAAGCTATTAACCGCCTTTTTTCTCAGCCTCCTCTTTTTCCATGTCTCTGATAAAACCCAATATTTTTTCAACTATTACGTCTGGAGGCGTCATTAAATCGTTGCAATATACATCCTTTAGAACCCCTTTCTCCCTATAATAGCGTATTAGCGGCTCTGTGATTCTCCTGTAAACGTTTAAGCGCTCTCTGATAACCTCAGGTTTATCGTCATCTCTCTGGTATAGTTCGCCGCCGCATAAATCGCAGATTTCATCTACTTTCGGCTTCAATGTAAGCCTATTATATATGGCTCCGCACCGCCTACACACAAGCCTATTAGATAAACGCTGGATAATTATCTCATCCGGCACATTTAAGTTTACAACCAGGTTTATTCTAAAGAGCTTTTCAAGTTCCTCAGCCTGCTTTAGAGTTCTCGTAAAGCCGTCAAGTATGAAGCCCCTTTGAGCGTCAGGCTTCTTAAGCCTCTCCAGCAGCATAGCGATAATTATGTCGTCTGGCACCAGCTCACCCCTATCACTATATTCCTTAATCCTCCTTCCAATCTCCGTCTGAGCCTTTATCTCCTCACGCACCATATCACCAGTAGAGATATGCGGAACACCGAGTATTGCCGTAAGCCTAGAGGCATATGTTCCCTTCCCAGAGCCTGGCGGGCCGAGCATCACGATCCTCATACAGATCACAAATACATAGATGTTTAAGCGATATTTAAGCTGTTAAGCGCTAAAATAAGATGTGATGGATGAAATCCTGAAATTAAGTGCTCTATTTTTCTATTAAAATTTGGCAAAATGCGGATTTTAGGCGCTGATCTTCATCATGAAGTAATAAAATAAATATTTGTCTACTGAGATATTTATTCGAGATGAAAGATGGCTAGAAAGTCTAAGAGGGAAACACAAAGGATGCTTAGGGCTGTCGTCGTCCTCCTGCGCAATACAACTTGGAAGTGCGGTAGGGTTGAGCGCCTCATCGTCGAGTACCTGCAAAATCACTTGGTTAAATATGGTACGTCACGCTCCTCGGTGAGAGAGATATCCCAATACTTTAACGTAAATGGAAAATCAAGAAGCGAGCTCTTCGACGCCCTCAGGAGGCTGGAGAGAAGGCGGATAATAGAGATTAGGGAGATCTGAATTCTCCTCAACCGCTTTTTATATTCTTTTCGGATCTACGATTAAAATATTTTCACATGGATGGGCTATTCACCACTTTGCTACCGATCCATCTTCACAGCGAAGTCGAGGGGGCTCCCATACACCATCATAAATTCTTTCCTTTCAGTTAAGTTCTCGTCTAACTCTATTCCTAACCTAGATGCCTTTTCTTATACTTTATTATGCCGCCAGCAGTAATATATCTGGCTGAAGTATTGAAGTCTCCTTGAAGAGACTGTTTTATTTTGTGAGACTTGCTATCCGAGCTTATTGAGGAGCATTAACGCTTATTAAGAAGAGATTTTCCGCTTACGAGCTTAGAGCCTTTATGATTTCCCTGCAGAAGAATGGTAGGTCGCCCAGCACTCTTGAAGTTATAATGTTTCCGTCTCTCACAACCGGGGAATCCTCATATATAGCTCCAGCGTTAATCACATCGTCTTTTATAGCAGACACGCATGTAACTCTTCTCCCCTTTAAAATACCTGCAGATATGAGGACTTGCGGGCCGTGGCAGATAGCTGCCACAACTCCTCCACGCTTATAAATCCCTCTGACAAAATTTAGGATGCTTTGTTCTCTCCTCAGTCTGTCAGGCGCCCACCCCCCTGGGATGATTACGCAGTTAAAATCCTCAGGGTTAGCTTCTCCCACGGATAAGTTTGCCTCTATGGAAAGCCCGTGCTTACCTTTAAACACTTCTCTTTTCACCGCTATAACTTTAACCTCAGCGCCCTCCTCCAGCATCCTTAAATAT
>JAOAJJ010000300.1 GCA_026414245.1 Candidatus Bathyarchaeota archaeon | reverse complement strand
AGTCGGCGTCATCGCCAGATCATCCTCCGGCTCTACGAAAATCTATCCCGGAAGCAGGAGAGTCAGCTTAAGGATAGAAGCCATGTACACTTATAATAAGACAGCTTTTCACGTGTATGGGCGTCTTAAGACCGTTGAGGGTATGAATTTTAGCGCCGGGAGTGGAGCGGTAGCGCAGGCGAGAGACCTTGACGGCTCAATTAAATCAAATGTTGAGAAAGGCGAGTATGTGGTGTTCAATTATTACCTTGATATGTCTAAATCCCTGAGACCTAGAGTTTACAGCTTACACCTCAACATAACATATAGGCTGGAGGACACGGGGGTTGATAATGCGCTTCGATCAGAAGCACACCAGATACAAATTAGTATTTCAGATTACCCGACGTTAAGCCTAAGCGTAATCGACACATATCTAAGCCCGGCATCCTATCCCGGCTCAGTTAACACGAATCTATATGTCTTAATGGAGAATTCCGGCGAGTCAAGCATAGTTTCAGCGCGCTTTAACATAGTTCTTCCCGAGGGCTTCATGATAAGTAATCCCCGGGCTTCTGTCGGCGTGGTTAATTCTGGCGAAAGGTTCACTGTAGCTTTCCCTGGCATATCTGCTCCCATGAACGCTAGAGTCGGCGCGTATAGGGCTACAATCCACGTGGATGCTGCCATGAGAACTGATGATAACGTGGACTATGAGTCTAAGGACACTTTCACCGTAGAATTCAAGATTACGGATCCGCCTAAAGAGTCCCCAATAATGGTTTCATCAGTCTCAGTATTATATCAGGGTTCGCCGGCGCCGCTACTGCCCTCAGCCAACGGCGTTACAATTAGAGTTACACTGGTTAATAGGCTTCCGGACGCGGTAGGCGGGATGAGCGTGACGATGAAGCCGCCGGACGGCATCGTGGTGAGAAGCGTATCAGGAACATATGTTAATGGTATGGCGCCTGGGGGCTCATGCTTCATAGATGTGGTGGTGGATGTTTTTCCAAATGTTAAGCCGGGTCTGATTGAA
>JAOAJJ010000299.1 GCA_026414245.1 Candidatus Bathyarchaeota archaeon | reverse complement strand
CCGGTGCCCTTACCGCCCAGAGTATAGGCAACCCTAATCATAACCGGGTAACCTATCTCCTCAGCGGCATCAATCGCCCCCTCAACGGATGTTGCGGACCTGCTTCTCGGAACCGGTATGCCGGCGTTAAGCATAGTCTGCTTAAAAAGCTCCCTATTAGATGCCCTCTCAATAGCTTCAACAGATGTCCCCAGAACCTTTACACCATACTTTTCTAGGATGCCCATCTTAGCCAACTGAACCCCGCAGTTTAGGGCTGTTTGGCCTCCGAAGCCGAGCACTATACCGTCCGGCCTCTCCCTCTCAATAACCTTCTCCACGTACTCTGGGATGACTGGCAGCAGGTAGACTTTGCCTGCGAGCCTAGGGTCTGTTTGAATCGTCGCTATATTTGGGTTGACTAGAATTGTTTCGATACCCTCTTCCCTTAATGCTTTAAGGCACTGGCTGCCAGAATAATCGAATTCAGCTGCCTCCCCAATCTTTATTGCGCCGCTGCCTAATATTAGAACTTTATGCACCCACTCGAACCTTGGCATACTCCATCACCCCGCTCTTCTCCCAGCCCTCTTAAGAAACTCGTCAAAAAGGAACTCGGTGTCGTATGGTCCGGGAGAAGACTCGGGATGCCATTGAACAGCGAAGGATGACCCATTACTGAATCTTACGCCCTCAACGGTTTTATCATTGGCGTTTATAAACCAGCATTTTAGATTGGTTTTCTCCAAGGATTCAGCCCTAACAGCATAGCCGTGATTCTGGATAGTTATGTAGCAGCGGCCGGTCTCAAGGTCGTAAGCCGGCTGGTTCTGGGATCTATGACCATACTTCAACTTGTATGTGTCTCCGCCCATAGCTAATGAGAGGATTTGGTTTCCTAAGCATATACCCATTATAGGCACATCCTCCTCGGCGAGAACCCTGACGGTTTCTATTGTTTCAACACACTTCTTTGGGTCTCCCGGCCCATTACTTATCAGGACGCCGCTAGGCTTATACTCGAGAACCTCCTCAGCCGAGAAA
>JAOAJJ010000298.1 GCA_026414245.1 Candidatus Bathyarchaeota archaeon | reverse complement strand
GAAGACAATTGAGGTTCTTAGGGGGAGTCATGCGTGTCTTAAGGGACCTATGACGACCCCTGAGGAGCCGGGTGCTCCGCCAAGCGTGGCTGTAACCGTGAGGAAAATGTTTAATTTGTATGCTAATGTTAGGCCGTGTAAGTCTCTTCCCGGGGTCTGGTCTCTTAAGCCCAATATAGATCTCGTTATTGTTAGGGAGAATACTGAGGATCTTTATTCTGGAGTGGAGTATGAGGTTTCGCCGGGCAGGGGTGTTGCCCTGAGGATTGTGACGCGTGAGGCTTCTGAGAGGGTTGCCAGGTTTGCTTTTAGGCTAGCTGAGAGGCGTAGGCGCTATGTGACTTGTGTTCATAAGAGGAATATTCTGCGCATAACGGACGGCGTTTTCAGGGATGCTGTCTTCCGTGTAGCGGCGGAGTTCCCCTCGGTGCGTGTGGATGAGGAGCATATTGATGCTATGGCTATGAGGCTTATTAAGGAGCCGGAGCGATTCGATGTTATTGTGACCACGAACCTTTTCGGCGACATACTCTCCGATGAGGCTGCGCAGATAACTGGCGGCATAGGGCTTGCCGCCGGGGCGAATGTAGGCGACAGCTACGGCACTGTTTGAACCTGTTCATGGCTCGGCGCCCAAGCATGCTGGAAGGAATAGGGCTAATCCAATTGCAACAATCCTAGCGGCGAAGATGATGCTGGATTGGCTCGGCGAACATGAGGCTGCTAGGCGCGTGGAGGCCGCCGTTGAGAAGGTTTTGGGTGAAGGGAGGGTTAGGACGTATGATTTGGGCGGAACAGCGACGACGAGAGATATGGAGAACGCTATAGTTGAGAAGATTCTTGAAGAAGGTTGATGTCTGAAAGTTATCTTTGCTTTGGTTGCTGGGGTTTTAGGCGTGGCTGTGTTGGCAGAGTTTATATTATGTGGGTTGAGCTAGTTTAGGTGTGGATGAAAGTACGTTTTGCGTGGTTTTTTTCCTTTAAGCATGCTTGATTAGGCGTAATTATATAGGAAAGTATATATA
>JAOAJJ010000297.1 GCA_026414245.1 Candidatus Bathyarchaeota archaeon | reverse complement strand
CAAGCCCCCTCATCGCCCTTACCACCCGTAAAGTATGGATCCACTTTAGCCAGCAGGTCTCTAACCCTTCTATGAACCCTAACGTTTGCTTCAGCCGCCGCCATAAAGTTTGGCGCCCCTATAGGTAGAACAAGGAACTCCTGTATGTCGGGCGCTTTGCCCAGAGCATGCCTCCCACCGCCGAGAACGTTTCCAAGGGGGTACGGCAACTGACATGCCAGGTATCCGCCCAAATATTGGAATAGCGGCATATTATATGAGTTGGCTGCAGCATCAGCTGCTGCTAAAGAAACCACGTAAGCGGTGTTTCCGCCAATATTCATGAAGTTCTTTGTTCTATCCACCTCGTGGAGGAGGGCGTCTATCTCCTCCTGTTCGTCGGCGTTCATGCCTATAAGTTCAGGCGCAATAAGCTCCTCCACCTTTCTTATAGCCTCGTCAACCCCTCCCGGCGGATACGCTATGGCTTCAGCCTTCCCTTTACTCGCACCGCTGGGCGCTGACGCCACCCCAAATCCATCTACAGTGGTTATCTCAACCTCTATCGTCGCCTCCCCTCTACTATTGAAGATTTTTCTGGCTTTAACATCCTCAATCACTGTTGACATACGTATCACTGCTCCTCAACCTCACTCATCTTCTCATAAAATCTTATCACATCATCTATTATTTCAATATGTGAGAGAAGCATACGCCTACAACAGTAGCGCGTTAAACCCAAGCTGTCTAAAACCTTCCCAGGGTTCTCTCCACCCTTAACTCTTCTAGCAAACTCCTCCCATTTATCCCCAATAATCTTGCCACATGTGAAGCATCTGACCGGGACTATCATATCAACATCCTTCTCAAAAAATAAAATATTATTTCACCTATAACTCTTCTGGTCCCTAGCTCTAGCGCCCGGACCACCAAACTTTTTAGGCTCCTTTCTCCTCGGATCCCCAGCCATTAACACCCTATCGAATTTAAGAAAGGCGGATTTTAGAGCCGCGCTCTTAGTCCATTTTACAAGCGCTCTAGCAATAGCCATCCTGGCCGCCTCAGCCTGACCCATAAAGCCGCCTCCCCTCACATC
>JAOAJJ010000296.1 GCA_026414245.1 Candidatus Bathyarchaeota archaeon | reverse complement strand
CATGAGGACTGTGTCGCCTGGAGGAGCTACATCCTATGCTCAGGCATGTTATACACAACGGTGTAAAATCTGAAAGGCTATCTTGCCGTTCTGTAGACTAGTCGAAAATAAGGTTAAGTTAATAGCGAATTGGCAATAACATTATCATCCTATGAGTCCCCAGTCAAAGCGAGTTCACCCTTTAAGATAAAAGCGGTTTAGTATAGGAGCTGCGGTTAATGGGTTTTTAGGGAATTATTTAATTGATCGATCCAGTCACCTTTAACTTTTCTTCTTAGCGTCCTTATGTATTTAGCTAGCCCCTCAACGTCTTTTACGTCATCGCTAAGTAGATTGGAAAGAGATTGCCAAAAGCTTAGCTCTACTTTAATTCTCGCAGCCTCGAGGGGTTCTGCTAAACGCTTGATGAGCTCCTTACCATGCCTATCAAAATCCATGAGCAATATAATCTCCCTGCTGCCCGCTGAAACTATTTCATCTATAATCTCTGGGAGGTTCTTTCCACACGATTTTATAGCTATAACATCGCTCATAATCCCTATTTCTCTAAGAGCTTCCACATCTTTTTCTCCCTCAACAACGAGCAAGGCGCCCGTGGAAACCTCGCCCTTTAATCTCTCAATCACGCAGCTAATCTTCTCGAGCTTCCGTTCGAGAACCGACATATAGTTTCCTCGACAGTAACAAACTTAACTAATTAACGCAACCACATTTTTACTTTTTCCCTTTCATCCCCATATTTAAGGATCCTGACTATAACTATGGGCTTATGCTCAAGCTTTTTAAGCATATCCCAAGTAACTTCTGTTAGACCTACATGAAATTTTTCAGCCATATCCCAAACAGTTCGCCCCGCCCCGAAACCTCTTTCCCTCTCAGCTATCTTAGCTATCTCTAACGCAAAGTTCACGTCAATTTTTGCGCCAGCTAGGGCTAGGGGTGTAGGTCTCTGTTTAAGATTTAAGGTCCTGCCAGCAACGTATGCTATGACGCCTGGAAGTGTATGAAC
>JAOAJJ010000295.1 GCA_026414245.1 Candidatus Bathyarchaeota archaeon | reverse complement strand
GTCTAAGCGTCTCCGTAGGCTTCATTCTTGGAGCACACTAAGCCGGCTAAGAGTCCAGCTAAAGTCCCTACCAATGTTCCTAGAGGGAAACACATCACTATATTCATGGGGGTTATGGTCGATGTTGCCAGTATAATTGTTGGCGTAGATCTGTCGCCGGAAAAAAGGCTTCTCATGCCGGGGTCTGGTTAGACAGTAGTATTTAAAACTTGAGGAACTACTAAATATTCTCTACTCTATTGTTTATTTTGATTCCACCTTAATTGGGTGATTCCAATGGTTAAAGATAAAGCACGTATATGTTTTATAGGATGCGGACACCACTCGATGGAGAGCCTTCAGCCGGCTGCCTCACTCATTCCGCAGATTGAGTATGTGGCAGCATGCGATTTAATCGAGGAGAGAGCGAGGGAAGCGGTGCGCCGCTTCGGCGCTAAAAGATGGTATACGGATTATAGTGAAATGATCGATAAGGAGTCTCCAGACGGCGTAATAATCGTTGGGCCGCCTCAGATGCATGAGGAATTAGGGGTTGCATGCTTAAAGAGAGGTGTGAACGTGTTTATAGAGAAGCCGCCATCCTTAACTTTAGATGGCGCAAAAAGAGTTTGCGATGCGATGAAATCCTCTGGGAAAATCTGTATGGTTGGGACTCATTGGCGCCATATGCCGGTCCATAGGGCGCTTAAGGAAATCTCTGAGAGGGAAGATTTCGGCGAAGTTTTTCTTCTAGAAGCTACATACTTTGCTCCCGACACTAGGGGGGCTTGGGGTCAACCCTTTCTATGGGGGTTTATGCTTAATCAAGCGGTTCACCCGATGGATTGCCTCCAGTTCCTTAGTGGGAGGGTGGTTGAGGTTGAGGCGAGAGGTGTGGCTGTGGAGGGAGATAGGCTTGCAGTGTCAGCTAACCTGCTATTCGCCTCCGGGGCTGTCGGCTCATTCACGTTAGGCGGCTGCTCACCTATATTTTATGAGCGTGTTAGGGTTCAGGGGGAGGGAGGATGGGTTGAAGCGGAGCAGTTTAAGAGGCTGAGATATGTGAGCAGAAAAGTATGGATGAAGCCGACTGATCCAACAGCTATACAA
>JAOAJJ010000294.1 GCA_026414245.1 Candidatus Bathyarchaeota archaeon | reverse complement strand
TTTACTTAGGTTGGTCTTTCTTGAAGCGCTAGCCAATTTACGCCTACACGCTTATAAATTATATGGTAGATACGAGGCGGATAGAAGCATATCCACCCTTACCACATTAGCTAAATGAAAGGGGGAAAGGCTGTAGCCGCGTTAATGCGACTAAGCTGGAGAACCCCCGGGCGTTTTGAGTGGCTCTGGCTCCATATTCAATGAAGGCCTCTTATCGATCATGAGCCCAAAGTATGGCGCTCTTCGCATCCAATAATTATGGAGGCGGGCGTAGTAGGTTGCACTCCTATAGATGAGCTTTGCCTGCCAGTCGAAAGCCTTTTTCCAGCGTTTCCCGGTTATAAGAATTTTTATGAAGTTGATAATATTCAGGATTCCGGCAGCTATGCTATAAAAGAGAATAATAAAGCTAAACGCCAAACTATACACAAAACCCACTAGACCGACTAGAAAATTCCATACAATTCTCGCTATCAACTCTAAGCGTGAAGCCTTCTCATCGAAGAGTATAGTCGCTGTTTGAATCTGATAAGATATGGGAACCTCCACCATGAAGGTTGGCGGTGGCGGCGGTGGTGGCGGCGGCATAGCGGTTAAACTTGCCCCGCAATATGAGCAGAAGACCGCTCCCGAAGGAACCTCCCTACCACAATTTGGACACGTAGACATAACGTATTCTTCCTTTATGTCAAGTTTCCCCTTCCCCTTATAAAGATTTTTCGCTTTCGATAGGGGCTGGAATGGAAAAATATCAGTGGTCTAAAATTCGGGTTCTCAGCGCCTCTCCTATTCTTCTCCTAAAATACCATATCCCCTTTTAAGGGGGTTGGGTTTTCGCCTCTGCTTCAAGTATTAAATCTATTAGCTTCTTCTGATCAACCTCTGCTCTTGTTCTCCATCCCAAATATAACTGCCCATTCTCATCTTCAACCAGATATCCAAGCCTGATGAACTTGTTTAGGTCTATTTCAACCCGCCAATCTGGGATCTTAGCCTTTAACAAATCCTCCACTTCTTTCCTCGGCGCTTTTCCACCCCTAGATACTATGTATGCTATTGAAGCGCATAGCGCTGCTAAATCATCTATGCGC
>JAOAJJ010000293.1 GCA_026414245.1 Candidatus Bathyarchaeota archaeon | reverse complement strand
ATGTGTATAAGAGACAGATTAAAGACGGCGCTAAGGCATACCTTAAAAGACAGAATATTACTTTACTCGTCTTCGTTCTAGCTATGGCTTTAATTCTCGGAGTAGTATACACAATATACCATATAGAGGATAAGGGGATCTATTTCGGAGCGAGTATGGCGATTGCATATATCTTCGGCTCCCTATCTACCACTCTCGCAGCTTACATCGGGATGCTAGCTGCTGTTGAAGCGAATGTTAGAACTTCTAACGCTGCTAGACAAGGATTAAGGAAAGCTTTCCCAATAGCCTTCTATGGCGGCGCTGTGATGGGTCTATCTATAGTAGGTCTATCCCTCCTAGGTGTAAGCCTACTGTTCTATATTTATAAGTTCATTTTAAATTGGAGCTATGAGGATGCGGTAAACATAGTTTTAGGCTTTAGTTTCGGCGCCAGCGCATTAGCTCTATTCGCGAAGGCTGGAGGCGGCATATATACGAAGACGGCAGATATAAGCGCCGATCTAGTCGGTAAGGTTGAGCTTGGAATACCTGAAGACGACCCGCGTAATCCAGCCGTGATCGCGGATAACGTCGGCGACAACGTTGGAGATGTTGCCGGCATGGGGGCAGATTTAACAGACTCGTATATTGCAAGCCTCGTGGCAGCCATGATTATTGGCGCAGAGCAGGGTGAAGGCGCGCTGGTAATGCTGCCGCTCACAATAGCCGCTATAGGGTTATTCGCCTCAATATTGGGTGCATTCGTCGTTAAGGCGAGCATAAGGGGCAATCCGGGAGCCGCTATTAACAGGGGGTCATTTTCAACATGGATCTTGTTCGCAGCTCTTCTTCTCGCCGTAACCTATTTTTCCGATTTAGGAGGGGATAGGTGGCTTGGAGTATTCCTCCCCACAGCGTCTGGATTAATAGCTGGAGTCGTGATCGGCTTAACCTCCGACTACTTCACGTCGATAGATAGAACACCAGCGCGAAAAGTTGCCCAAGCGTCAACTACTGGCGCGGCTATAAACATATTGACAGGTTTTTCTTACGGCATAATCAGCGTGGTGCCGCCAGTTATAGGGATCTGTATAGCAA
>JAOAJJ010000292.1 GCA_026414245.1 Candidatus Bathyarchaeota archaeon | reverse complement strand
CCTTATAACTGATGAAAGCTTGCTTTCACCATATTCACTTAAGAATATACCTGACATAACCCCTATTGGAACCCCAATTAGGGATGTTAATCCAATAGTTATAAAGGTGCCTTGTATGGCGTTTGCAACCCCGCCTCCGGCTTCACCTACAGTTGGGGTTGGCTTAACAAAGAAGTCTAGGTTAATTGCGATAAGCCCCCTCCTAGCGACCTCAAAGATGACGCTGAAGAGTGGTATGAGAGCAATTATAAGGGCTAGATAAACTAGAAGGCGGGCGACTACATCTTTAATTCCTCTCAGACCATGGAGAGTGCGCACTCTCATTCCCTCATTATCCCCCTAACCATTCTAAGGGAGCGCCATACAATCAACCTGGCTAAGATCACGATGGTTAAGTTGATTAATAGGAGTAGAAAAGCGACGTTTATCAACGCGCTAATGTGTAAGTCATATATTGCTTCAAGCAGCTCATTCGCGATTATTGCTGACATGGTATACCATGAGTCGAAGAGCGATGATGGAAAAACCTTAAACTTGTTTCCAATAACCATCGTTATAGCCATTGTCTCGCCCACAGCTCTCCCTAAGCCGAGCATAGTTGCGCCTAAAATACCAGAGCGAGCATAGCTCATCACTATTTTCACAGTCTCCCATTTTGTCGCTCCCAGCGATATGACAGCCTCCTTTATGGAGGATGGAACCGATGAGAACAGATCCCTCATAACGGCGGAAATTATTGGGATAATCATTATGGCGAGCACTATCCCGCCGGTTAGAACTCCGCCACCATATATCGGTCCAGAAAATAGTGGAATAAAGCCGAGGGTTGCCTGTAGAAATGGGTAAACGTTATCACGCAGAAACGGGATTAAAACATATATGCCCCAAAGACCATAAATCACGCTTGGAACAGCTGCTAAAAGCTCAACTAAGAAGGAGAAGAAATAGCTCATTTTCTTCGGCATATATTCTGAGAGAGCTAAGGCGACGCCGAGACTTATGGGAAAACCTATCAGTAACGCTATCGCGGATGTGGTTAACGTGCCGAGTATTAAGGGTAGTGCTCCGAAGACACGTTTTATCGCCGGATCCCACTCTATGCCTACTATGAAACCCAGCCCGAAAGTTTCAATGGAGAGGCGGG
>JAOAJJ010000291.1 GCA_026414245.1 Candidatus Bathyarchaeota archaeon | reverse complement strand
GCTAGGATTTCATGTCGCATTAATTGAGAAGTGGAGGCTAGGTGGACTTTGCCTGAACAAGGGGTGCATACCCACCTCAGCGCTGCTCGCTACAGTAAATCTTCTAGAGAAAATTAGGCGCTCTAGGGACTATGGAATCGAAATCGGGAACTTTTCAGTAAACCTTAGGGAGGCAAAAGCTAGAAGGGAAGCCATCGTCGAACGTTTAAGCCGGGGAGTAAGATATCTGCTGGAAAAGAATAAGATTGATCTTTTTGAGGGTTTCGGAAAGATAAAATCTCAAAACAGCATCTTAATCAAAAGAAACGGGAGAGAGGAGATTGTTAATGCAAGAAATATTATTATAGCGTCCGGATCAGTGCCTAAAAATCTACCGAGGGTTCCGGTAGATGGAGATAAGGTGATCGTAGTTGAGGATGCTTTAAACTTGGAGGAGACTCCGGAAAACGTGCTCATCATTGGCGGCGGAGTTTTGGGGGTTGAATTCGCCCAAATATTTAACTCCCTGGGCGCGAAGGTAACCATCTTAGAGCGAAAACAAAGATTACTATCAAGTTTCGATAAAGAAGTTAGCGTAACTCTACATAGGATTTTGGAGCGGGGCGGCATTAAAATATTTACAAACGTGTCCTCAGAGGCGGCGGAGGTCGTAAACGGTAAAGTTCGCTTAACATTCCATGCCAACGAGAAAAGTATGGAGGTTGTCGCCGATAAAGTTATAGTCGCTATGGGGAGGAAACCGAATACTGAAAACTTAGGACTTGAAAATGTCGGGGTTCGGCTCAAAGGGGATTGCATAGAAGTTGATGAGCACATGAGGACAAATATACCGAATATTTATGCGGTTGGAGACGTCACTGGCGGAAAAATGTTTGCAGATGCAGCTCTTGCTGGAGGAATAGTGGCAGCTGAAAACATCGCTGGGCTGGGGACGAAAATTGACTGGAGGACGATTCCGGTCTGCGTTTATACTATGCCGGAAATAGCGAGCGTCGGCTTATCGGAGGAGGAAGCCATAGATTTAGGCTATGAGGTCTCTATTGGAAGGTTTCCATACATGGCTAATGGAAAAGCTTTAACTATCGGCGAGGGGGAGGGCTTTGTTAAAATCATCGCTGACAAGAGGAGTGATGAGATTCTGGGAGTC
>JAOAJJ010000028.1 GCA_026414245.1 Candidatus Bathyarchaeota archaeon | reverse complement strand
CTCCTCAACCTTCTCAAAAATCTCCGCTATAATTGGATGGACACCGATCTCCTGCAGGATTATAGCCGCTATGTCGCCGGCAGCATCAGAAATCTTATCCGCGGCTGAAGCAACTTTAGCAACCCCGGAGAGTATTCTCGCGTCTTCAGCATCCCTAGCCGCCATCATTATCTTCATGTTTAAGAGGAAGGCTAGTGTGTCAACCTTCTCCTCAAGCTCAATGACGTCTTCCGCAAGATCCTTATCATTAAATAATGCCGCGGAGTAAGCTAGATCGATCATGAGCTCAGAGAGATTCTTCATTTCCAAGAGAATTTCCCTTACAGATATAGGGCGATACTTTATTCTTTCCTTCCTATGCATTCCTGGTAATTCTCCCTAAAAATAAATATTTTTAGGGAAGACTTTTAAATCTACCTGTTTTCCAGCCATAAGTAAATATCTATATGAGCGGCAAACAGCTAAAATGAATAACGATGACCTAAAGAGTTACGGGACAGGAACATGGGCGTCACTAAAACTAAAGTCAAAGCTGAGAGGCGAAGTATATCCTTTAGAAGTTTTAGATAAAAGGGATGCGGAAAGAACAGTAGTTTTCATTAGATGAGTCTATAATAGAGTTTGGAGTCCATTTTCGATAGGTGGCAGCGCCTACAAGATACTTTAGGCCTGTCATCGCCATTGGATGATGACCTAGGGTTTTCCCACTATAAATGATCTCATATCGCTCAGAATGGCTGAGGGAACCTGAAGATCCTTCATAGTTTTCAGCCCTGGGGGCGCATTGATGACTCTAGGTATCATGTTCACGATTACGGCTACGGTTCCCACATCTCCGTGAATACATGGCGATATTTTCTCGTTAACTGGGGGTATGCCGTCGATAACTATTGAGTCATATTCTTCGCTTGCCCCAATGTAAGCCTTGAAGGATAAAGTTATCATCGCCTTACCGTTAATGATTCCATGAGCCCGTTGGAATAAACCCGCCGCAAAACCCGGCTTCACGGTTATGAAGGCGCTTCTCACCTCGTTTTCCGCTATTATCGGTGTTATGGGCTCTTCCTCCACTCTTTCAAGTTTTAAATCCAGAGCGTTAGATATCATTGCAATAGACTGTTTTAGACCAATATGCCCAGTTATATCACCGTTGGAAACCTTCTCCTTAAACTCCTCAACGCTTAATCCCGCCCCGATTTTAATCTGGAAGGGCAACCTACGTTTAGCGGCATCTATAACTCTTTCCACATGTATATGCCTAATTTCTTGGCAAACAGTCGTCAAAAATATTACGAGGGTATCCATTAGGAAACCCGGATTTATTCCAGTTCCAAGGACTGTAACTCCGTGATTTTTAGCTAGATTATCGATGTTCCTCGAAAGTTCTTCACTAACAATAAATGGATAAGATAATTCTTCACATGTAGATATAACGTTAAGTCTCTTCTTAATAAGCTCAATTATCTGCGGGTAAGCCTTACTTAAAGTAGATGTAGTTGCATGTATGGCAACATCGGCTCTAGCATTTAATTCGCCTATATCTTTAAGTATTGTTATCCCGAGCTTCTCATTAAGCCCGATAACCTCGCCCAGATCCCTACCAGCCTTATTAGGCGCCGTGTCTACAGCTCCAACTATTCTCACGCCTCTCTTCTTTAATAGAAGCCTAGCTATTTCACAGCCTATCGCCCCAACCCCGATTAATACAACCCTGATTTCCGAGTTTGGAAACCTGTTATTCATCCCCTCTTCCCGCCCTAAGCTCCTCTATGAATGCATAAATTAAGTGTTATTGGACCTATTACCCTTTATATCTAAAAGCCTTTTTCACCATCAGGCTGATTGACTTCAGGCTAATGCTAAATGGCTCATAGCTTTGCGGCGCTCGCATTTTTAATCAATGTTTTCCTAAAACTTCTTTGCGACATACTTAACCACGGATTCAAATATTAGCTTGCCGTCCCCATATTTTGGCGGTCTACCCATCCTGGTCCAGTCTGGTAGTTGCCAACCATAGTATGCTCTTTCCGGGTGGGGCATTAAACCAAACACTGTGCCGTCTGGATTACATATGCCAGCTATATCGTAGAGCGAGCCGTTTGGATTCTCTGGGAAGCGCCCTTCAGCATACTCTCCTCTTTCATTACAGTATCTTAGAATTACCTGTCCATTATCTAGGAGCCTATCTAATACCTTCTCATCCGATAGGAGAAATCTTCCCTCGGCGTGAGCCACCGGCATGCGGAGAATACGTTTTTCAGGTATAAGCCAAGTTGATGCGCAGTTACTTTTACCCTCATGCTTTAGATAAACCCACATACACCTATAACCTATCGGGATATTTGTCGCTAAAGCAGCCTCAGGATAATCGCTTATCCCATTTAACCCTGGAAGCAGTCCAGCCTCAACCAGTATTTGGAAACCGTTACATATTCCCAATATAGGTCTACCTTCATCCACAAAGGATCTTATCTCTCCGCCAATTCTCGACAATATGGTTTTAGCTAATATGGCTCCAGCCCTAATATAGTCACCATATGAGAACCCTCCCGGAAAGACTAGTATATGGTAGTCTAGCAGATTCCTCTTACTAGACAATTCGTTCAAGTGATGTATCGATGTTTTAACTCCAAGATCCTTAAATGCTCTCCTAGTCTCAGCATCACAGTTTGTTCCGCCAACCCTAATTATGCATACCCTGACCTCATTAATCTTCATGGGTGATCAGCCCCTAATTAGAGGACTCTTCCAAGCATTCATCAAGGCATCCACATCGGTCTCTATGACGGGTCTCCCATCAAGCCCATATACAACGAACGATTTCTCACTTCTAACTCGGCCTATCAACGCGTAAAACGCTCCCTTAGCCGTCGTCTCAAACTTATCTCTATATTTTTCCGGGACCTCCACTAGGAAACGGCTGTTTGACTCAGAGAACATTATGTAGTCGTTTCTATAAACTTCATCCGCTCTTGGAACTTTCTCTAAAAATATCTCTAAGCCTAGCCCGCTGGCAATAGCCATCTCAGCTGCAGCTACACCTAACCCGCCCTCAGATAAGTCATGGCATGCCCTTATGTATCCCCTATTAATAGCCCTAGTTATCGTCATCATGCTTCGTTGAGCCTCCTTAAGCCTAACTTTCGGAACATTTTTACCTAGGAGACCCATAAGCCTATAATATTCTGACCCGCCTAGCTCAGCGTAGGTTCGCCCAACAATATAAAGTAGGTTCCCAGGCTCCTTCAAATCCATCGAAACAATCCTTCTAATATCGGGAACTATTCCCACAGCCGTTATAA
The DNA here is from genome assembly GCA_026414245.1 of Candidatus Bathyarchaeota archaeon. Taxonomy (GTDB): domain Archaea; phylum Thermoproteota; class Bathyarchaeia; order Bathyarchaeales; family DTEX01; genus DTEX01. The sequence continues at coordinate 7,259 of JAOAJJ010000028.1, read as the reverse complement.
GAAGGGTTGGTGTAACCGGGCCGAGCGGCGACTCATTGTATAGGCTGTCTTTTCCAGAGATAAATGGTGTTCCGAAGCCCTTAGCAAACCTATAGCATGCCATGCAGGCCCTGACAAGCGACCCCATTCTATCGGGTTTCTCAGGGTTGCCCCAAACAAAATTATCGAGTAACGCTATTCTCCTCCCTCCAACAGCCACATTATTTCTTATAGCTTCATCGATGGCTGAGGCAGCCATCCAGTAGGCATCGATTTTACCATAACGCGGGTTCATGCCGCACGATATCACAATACCTCTCCACGAATTATCCAAGGGTTTTATGACCGCTGCATCGCTTGGACCATTGTTCTTTCCGCAAAATGGTTTTAGAACAGTATTCCCTTTAACCTCATGGTCATATGTTCTTACAACAGATTCTTTACTGGCAACATTGGGTGAAGACAGAATCTTCAGAAGGGGGTCCGTTAAGCCCCTCGGCTCTTCGAAAATCGGCTCCTTAAGCCTAGGCTTAACAAACATAGCTGTCTTGTAGGATTTTGGTGGACTGAATAAAAATGATATGTCAACCTCCGCAACATTGAAACCTCTATAAAATATCCTTAAAACTCCATTGTCCGTCAGCCTACCGATTGACGCCGCTTCAACATCCTCATCGCGGCAAATCTCTAAGACTCTATCTAAATTCTCCTCTGGAACAGTGAGAAGCATACGCTCCTGAGACTCCGATATGTAAATTTCCCACGGCGCAATATCTGGATACTTAAGTGCAACCTTATCGAGTTCAACGTATGCTCCGCAACTAAATTTATGCGCTGTTTCGCCGATAGCGCTCGATAGGCCTCCACCACCCAAATCGGTTATGGAGGACGCTAAACCAAGATCCCTCACAGATATTATTGCCCTCTTAAGCTTCTCCTCCTCAATAGGATTGGCTATTTGAACAGCGGGTCTAGATACTTCCTCAGACTTCTCGGTCAGCTCTAGTGAAGCGAAAGTCACACCATGTATTCCGTCGCGGCCTGTCCTACCGCCAGCTAAAACTAAATGGTCTCCAGCCCTAGCCCTCTTAACATACTTGCTTATGGGCAGCACACCGACGCAGCCGCAGTATACAACTACGTTTCCCACATAGCTTTCATCGAAGTATATGGCTCCGTTAACTGTTGGTATACCCATATTGTTTCCGTAATGCCCTATTCCCGCAACCACACCCCTAAAAATATATTTTGGATGCTTTATTCCAGGCGGAAGCTTAGCATAATCGTAGTCTAATGGGCCGAAGCCTAAGACATCTGTACATGCCACTGGATCAGCCCAGACGCCGAGAATATCGCGAATTACGCCGCCAACACCTGTTGCCGCTCCGCCGAAGGGCTCTATAGCCGATGGATGATTGTGGGTTTCAACTTTAACCGCTATTCCATATTCGCCCTCAAGGTGAACTATTCCAGCATTATCCGCGAAGACCGATATACACCAAGGCATGTTTAGCGCGCGAGTAACCTTCGCGATGAACGCTTTAAATAATGAATCAATCTTTCCTCCATCTGGAAGAACAACTATACCTTTAAAGGTCTTATGGAAGCAGTGTTCGCTCCAAGTCTGACCAATAGCCTGCAACTCAACATCTGTTGGGTTTCTACGCTTATTCGTAAAATAGGTTTTTATAGACTGCATCTCCTCCAAGTTTAGAGCTAAGCCCATATCTTCACTTATCTTCATTAGCTCCTCATTACTCGCGTCGAGCAAGTTAACTTCGTATAGATCGAAGGGCACACACCTCTTAATATATATCTGTTTCATGGTTTATGCGCTTCCTCCACATAGTATCTATAGTCATCTTTGACTGGATTTGCGAGAAGCCTTTTACACATCTCCTCAACAATATTTTTAGCATCATTAACGGAATCTGCCTCAAAAACTATCTCATAAACCTTGCTGACCCTAACAGATTTAACGTTATACTTCAGTTCCACAAGAGCTTCTCTAGTGGTTTCACCTTCAGGATCGGTGTGCCCTGGCTTTAATCTAACTTCAACTCTAGCAACATATTTCATATAAAAATATAGAGTTAAAAGTAGGTTTAATATAATTAACTGGGAAATCCAGCATACCTTTTAACACTTTCAATATATTTTAAGTGCATCATAAAATTATCTACATTCTATCTATTATAGTATACCATTCCCCGGGCTCTCTAACTATTATCTCATAAATTTTCTTAATTGAATCTATTATGCTCTTTTCTTTTTTAGCGTTGAGCCCGCAAATTTTTTCAAGTATATAATCTACGCCACGCGGGTAAATCTCCCTAATAAAAAACTCGTCAGATGGGTAAAGTTTTCCATTTTCATCCTTTCCACGGAATAGAATGGCTGCAGCTACACCTAAGGAAGTGTAGAAGAAGGGTATGGAGTGTTTCGCTTCGAGCAATAATGCTCCAATCAACCTGTCATCTCTAGAAAGCTTCCTCGGCAGATCTCTTCCAACACGATATATAGTATCACCGAGAGCTCTATTGCTAAACCTCCGAATCAAATCCTCTATGTATTCTCCCATATTTTCCCTGTTAAATTCATCAGGGTACTCGCGGATTAAAGCCTCCCCGGACTCCCACATTGCTTTTATAACGGCTTTATTTACGTGAGGGTTGCTTATAGCCTCCCATATATACCTCATTCTAGGATCAGTAATGTAACCAAGGTAGGCTGTCACCGCATGCCCCATATTGTGAACAAACAGTTTTTGGTCTACATAGGCGGTTATATTTTCCTTGGGTATAATACCTTCAACATTTGGAACCCCGCATTTGAACGCTTTAGCATCCACAATTATTTTGTCATATGCCTCAGCAACCACCATAAGAATGTCTTTTCTCCTTTGCTCCTCGGGAATCAACGGAACCATCTTGCCAATACACGTTTCTACAAGGCCGACCATAGAGTCAAACGGGTAGTCTTTAGGTAAAAACTTCAGTAACCCTTCCCTAAAGAGTTTAGAGGCATTTCTAATATTTTCACATATTAAGATGTCTATTGGACCTTTGCCTGAACTATGCCTTTTAATTAAACCTTTCGCCACAGTCTCATATACACCCGGAAGATTACTTGTTCCTACAGCCGTAGCGATAACATCAGCGGATGCTATCTCATCAGAAACCTTCTCCAAATCTTTGGCATGAACAGCCCTAACATTTTCAACACATATAACTTCCGAATAGACATCCCTAACGACAACTTCATATCTTCTTCGCTCATTTAGCGCCTTAACAACCTCGTCGATTAAATCAACGAAGACGACTTCATAACCAGCCCTTGAAAAAATATATCCAATGAGGGAGCGCCCAATATTGCCAGCTCCAAACACAACTATCTTCATAAAGACCCTTCAGCGTATCTTAACGTTCCCACCTCTATTTTTATGGCTCCGTTAAAAATAAATCCTTACGGCGTTTTTACTCTTTCTTCTCACAATAATTAAATTCAATTTTATCGGCAGATAATGCCGATAGAAAGAGGGTTTACCATTTGATTCCTAGAAGCGCTTGGCTCCGTCGAGCTGATTTACTTCGTCCAAAATGATGGTGGAGTAGCTTCGGGTTTACCCTCAAGGTTAAGCACTATGACCGTGTCTATTGAATCAGGCGGTCTCCTCGGAAGCCCTCTGATGAATAAGCGATCCTCTCTCTGCTCGAAAGGCAGTGTTTTTTCCGTCGCCAGCATACGGGCTCCGATAACTTTATTCTTTATCCCGGCAACACATATCTCGTTTTTACCCGGCCAATAGAAGACGTGAACGTAAACTCTATCGCCTTTAGCTGTAACATGACCCAAATGAGCCGCTTGGAATGGTGCTGCGCCGGCGCCATAGATGGATTCACCATTTCGCTTGAGCCATTCGCCAACGGCTCTAAGCCTGCGCTTATAGGCTTCCGGTATGCTTCCATCAGCTTTGGGCCCAACGTTAAGAAGCAGGTTTCCGTTTCCCGCAACGCAGCGAACGAGCAGCCTAATAATCTCTAATGGACTCTTTAAATGTCTGTCACCGGCGTGATATCCCCACCAAGTCTCATCTATGGTTATGCAAGACTCCCAAGGCCTATCATAATATTTTATATGCTGCTCCGGTGTCTCGAAGTCCCCGGGTAAACCGGAGCGGTTGTTTATGATTATATCAGGCTGTAGGCTGCGAACCATATTGTTTAAACGCTCCGACTGCCAGTCCTCAGCGCTATGCGGCCATCCCCCATCATACCAGAGTATATCTATTTTCCCATAATTTGTCATAAGCTCACGGACCTGAGCGTGCACGTAATCGCGGAATCTAGCCCAACCCTCCGGATTCCTAGATGGGCAATCCCAGTATTCCGGCCAACGCCAGTCAAGAAGCGAATAATAGAAGCCTATCCGCATGCCAGCCCTGCGGCATGCTTCAACGTTCTCAGCTATAAAATCCCTCTTTGCCGGCGTAGCCTTAACAGAGGTGAAGTCTGAGACTCGACTGTCCCAGAGGCAGAAACCATCATGATGCCTAGTGGTTAGAACCATGTAACGCATACCGGCCTCCTTGGCCAACGCAACCCATTCATCAGCATTAAATCTTTTGGGATTAAATTTTCTAGCCAGCTTAGCATACTCAGATTTAGGTATGCGCTCAAAGAACATAACCCATTCTCCACGAGCTGGAATAGCATATAATCCCCAGTGAATGAACATGCCGAACCTTGCTTCAACCCACCATCTTAACCTCTCAGGGACTTCAAACTTCACTTCAGAGGACATGGCCGGCGCCCCTCCTTAAATAATGGTTGCGGGCACACAGTATTTAATTATTTTTATATATTTAATTATTTTTATAATTATTTAAATCTAAGAAAGTTTAGGTGAATTAATCATGGCCAATAAGCCTTTTTTTATACCTGACTTAAACTCTATAAGGAGCCATAAATGCCCAGAATGGTTCCATGATGCCAAACTTGGTATACTTGTTCATTGGGGCCTATATTCCGTGCCGGGCTGGGCTCCCACAACTGGCGAGCTAATAGAGGTTGTTTCTAGATATGGATGGGAGCATTGGTTCACCAATAACCCGTATGCCGAATGGTACTTTAACTCTATGAGAATTGAGGGGAGCTCAACATATCACCACCATATTAAAGCTTATGGAGCTGATTTCTTCTACGATAATTTCGTCCGGGTCTTCAACCGGGAAAGCGAAGATTGGGATCCCGGGGAATGGGTGAAACTCTTTAAAAAAGCTGGTGCTCGATATGTAGTTTTTACGGCTAAACATCATGATGGTTTTCTCTTGTGGCCTAGTGATCATCCCAACCCTTATAAAGAGAATTATTTTGCTGAGCGAGATATTGTCGGAGAGCTGACGGATGCTGTGAAAAGCGAAGGATTGCGTATGGGCATCTATTATTCAAGCGGGTTAGATTGGACTTTTAACGACAGAGTGATAAGGGATATAATGGATTTATTCGAATCCATACCTCAATGTAGGGAATATGGAGAATATGTTTACAATCATTGGTGTGAGCTGATCGACCGTTATAAACCATCGATTTTATGGAGCGATATAGCTTACCCAGTAACGGGCAGATTTTTAGAGGTTATCGCACATTATTATAATACTGTAACGGATGGCGTAGTGAATGATCGATGGCTGCATGTTAATCCCAAGAGCCCATCCTATATTCTGATGAAAATATTACTATCTAAAAGGAGAATTCGCAACCTCATCCTCCCTCTTTTATTAAAATCTACCCCAAGAAGTCAGCACTTTGACTTCAAGACCATGGAATACTCCGCTTACGCCAGCATTATGAGGGAGAAATGGGAGTGTGTAAGAGCGCTAGGATGCTCTTTTGGTTACAACCGTAATGAAGGAATAGAACACATAATTACTCTTAAGAAGCTTGTTCAATTACTGGTAGATGTCGTTAGCAAGAATGGGAATCTTTTGATTGGTGTAGGTCCGATGGCGAACGGAACAATACCCGAAAATCAATGTAAGCGATTACTTGAATTAGGTGAGTGGCTGAGTGTTAATGGGGAAGCTATATATGGTTCGAGACCTTGGTATAACGCTGAAGGCGTTACTAGGGAAGGCATACCGTTAAGATTTACGCAAAAGGAAGAATCGCTTTACGCAATATTGCTTGAAAAACCAGGTGGAAAAGAAATAACGATCAAGGGTCTACATTTATCTAAAGATGCTGTAATTCAGCTACTTGGTTTTGACGGGGAGATAGATTGGAGAATAGATTTTAGCGGCAACCTAATGATAGAATTTCCAGCCACGTTAGCCGAGTCCCCAGCTTACGTGATTAAAATATCACCGAAGCCATCACATAAGTAACCAGAGGCTTAGAGCTGATAAGTGAATATAAGTTTTCAGCTACTTTCTGTTTCCAATGATTTTTCGCACTGGATACAATGCTCTCTTAAGAAACCTTGCGATTTTTGATTTAAGGTAATGGAAGTTTAATAGGTTTACCAGTCTCCATGGATATATTGGCTGCTATGGTCACCTCCATTGTTTTTAACCCATCCATATATGTGCATAAGACTCTGGACGGATCGTTTAGTCGTATAGCCTCTATAAACGCCCTATCCTCTATCTCGAATATGTTTGGTTCACCGGGGATCTCTAATGGTTCTGCGTTTAAGCGAAGTAGCTTCAGGTCGTGCTCCCAGCGGGTGAATAATGCAGTTGTCCTATTGGCATATATGCTTAATGTTACGCCTCCTCCACCGGCGTTGGATGAGCATGAAGCCCAAAAGCTTCCAACAGCTCCGCTGGTAAACCTCATGTTAACAACGCTAGCATCCTCAATATTATATTCGGGCGGGACATTTTTATTAAAGCCCCTAGCGGGATATGCGTGAACCTCCTCCACTTCACCGCACAGAAACCTAGCTAAATCGACTGTATGAGTCACCTGCTCGTGGAATTGCCCTCCACTCTTCTCCTTTCTTATCCACCATCTCCATATAGGTGTATCCGGAGATGGTTTTGGTGTACCACCGATCCAGCCGCCTAAAACCAGTATTGGCGGGTCTTCGCGAAATATTTCCCTAGTAAGCTGGACTCCTCTCCTATAGCGGTTCATGTATCCAACACTTGTAAGCAACCTTTTCCTTTCAACCATTGAGGCTATCTCCCTAGCCTGCTCAAGATAGAGGTTTATTGGCTTCTCGACGAAGAACGGCACACCATGTTCTATGGCTAGCAGTTCAGCGCCATGCGCGTA
>JAOAJJ010000290.1 GCA_026414245.1 Candidatus Bathyarchaeota archaeon | reverse complement strand
TCATCCGCTCTCAGCTGGAAGAATCGGCGTGCATGCTTCCACGTTTAGTAATAAGATTGTGTCTGAAGCCGACGTGATATTGGCTGTGGGATGCAGATTCGCCGCTCTAAGCACCAGGTTTTGGAGTAATATAAATCCAAACGCGAAGCTAATCCACATCGATATAGACCCAGAGATCATTGGCAGAAACTACCGTGCTGAGATAGGCATATTAGGCGATGCGAAGAAGGTTTTGTCTGAGATGCTGGAAAGAGCTAAGGGATTAGGATATGTTGGGGGAGATAGGCGTGAGGTTTGGCTAAAATACATAGAGCAGGCTAAAGAAGAATGGAGGGGATCCCAGTTTTACTCCGAGGTGTTCTCGGAGAATAGCCCAATAAAACCGCAGAGAGCATGCGCCGAGATCCGAAGGGCTTGCGATAGAAATACCATTTTCACATTGGATGCGGGAAACAATAAAATCTGGGCATCGACATTCCTAGAAATTTATGAACCACATACATGGATACAATCCGGCTGCTTCGGTCCCATGGGATACGCTATACCTGCAGCCATAGCGTGTAGGCTAGCCATCGGAGACAATGATAGAAGCGTTGTCGCCATATGTGGTGATGGAGGGTTCTATATGAGTATGCATGAGATTGCAACCGCTATTCAAGAGAACACGCCTATACTGGTATGCATATTTAATGATGGATTTTTAGGCACGATAATGCATCGTCAAAGAGAGCTGTATGGTGGAAGGTTCCTTTCTGTTAGCCTTAAAAATCCGTCTTTCGCGGACATAGCTAAAGCGTTTGGCTGCCATGGAGTAAGTGTTGAAAGACCGAGCCAGCTTAAGCTGGCTTTAGAAGATGGGTTAAGGGCTACTAGAAGCGGCGAGAGTGCAATAATAGATATTAAAGTGGATGGGAGGGAGGCGCTTCCACCATAGTAGGAGGCGATTAACCCTTATATTCAGGGTTTAAGTTAGGTCAAATGGGAGGATAGCCATGGATCTAAGCGCCTTCACAGGGAAAACCTATGCTTTTCAGCTCCCAAGAAAAATAATTTTTGGAGTTAATTCTTCAGGTACTGTTGGGCTTGAGGTTAAAGCGCTTAATGGC
>JAOAJJ010000289.1 GCA_026414245.1 Candidatus Bathyarchaeota archaeon | reverse complement strand
GCATATACTCATGGGCGCTGCCAGAAGGGTTCTAGGCGAACATGTTTGGCAGGCTGGAGCCCAGAAAGAGGTTGAGCAGGCTAGGCTAGACATAACCCATCCGAAGAGGCTCACGAGGGAAGAGGTTAACCGCATAGAGGAGCTGGCGAACGAAGCCGTTATGAGAAACATTCCTGTTGAAGCCTTCTGGATGTCTAGAGACGAGGCTGAAAGAAGATATGGCTTCCGCCTCTATCAGGGTGGAGCTGTTCCCGGAAGGGAGATTAGAGTTGTTAAAATCGGCGACTGGGAAGTCGAGGCGTGTGGTGGCGTACAATGTAAGTCCACGGGTGAGGTTGGCTTAATAAAAATAATTCGAACCGAGAGAATCCAGGATGGTGTTGAAAGGATAATATTCAGCGCGGGGGCTCACGCTTTAAGGAGGATCCAAGAGATTGAGGCAAAGATTGCTAGGGCATCTGAAATTCTGGATGTCCAAATCGAGAGGGTTGATGCAGCGCTTGAAAAAATGGCTGGCGAGTGGAGGGAGCTGAAACGTGATAGGGAGCATTTAATGGATAAAATCGCTAAGTTTATGGCTGAGAAACATCTTTCAGAAGCTAAAGTTATTGGGGGCTTAAAGATTATATCACGTATAGTGAATGCCGGGGAAGCCGATGTAGATCTACTCATTAAAGTGTCAAACGAGATTGTAAAACTAGATCCATACACGGTGGCAGTATTCATCTGCATTAATAGGGATGCGAGGGCAGTTATAAGGGTTGGGAGCGAAGCCTTAAAAGCAGGAGTTAATGCCGCTAAAATCGCTCAGAAGATTGGCCGGATTATCGGGGGAGGCGGAAGCGGGAAAGCGGATTTCGCGCAGGCGGGCGGGGTTATGACTGAGAATGCAGCTAAAGCTTTAGAGGAAGCTGAATTAATCATATATAGCGTCGCTGCGGGGGAGAAGTTACGCCTATGGCGCCACAGGCTATTAACTGGAAGGCTATTGAGGAAAAGTGGCGGAAGAAGTGGGAAGAATACCGCCTATTTGAGGCAGATCCTGATCCTAAGAGGAGCAAATGCTTCGTCACCTTCCCATACCCATATATGAACGGCCCACTCCACGTCGGCCACGGCTTTACAGCTACTAGAGTGGATATTTATGCGCGTTTCATGAGGATGAGGGGCTACAATAC
>JAOAJJ010000288.1 GCA_026414245.1 Candidatus Bathyarchaeota archaeon | reverse complement strand
CTATATAGCGTCGACAGGCAGGCGGGGGCCGGTCCTAATAGATCTGCCTAGAGACGTCCAGCTTGAAGAGGGTGAGATGGACTTTGATGATAAAATTGAGTTGAGGGGCTATAAGCCGGTTTACGATCCGCATCCATTGCAGATCGAGAAGGCGGTTAATCTACTGCTACAAGCCGAAAGGCTTGTGATCATCGCAGGTGGAGGGGTTATAGCGTCAAACGCTTCTCCGGAGCTCGTTGCCTTATCTGAGCTGCTTATGGCGCCGGTTGCAACTACGCTCATGGGTAAGAGCGCTATGCCTGAAGATCATCCGCTCTCATTGGGTATGGTTGGTATGCATGGAACTGTCGCAGCCAACTACCTAGTTCAGGAGGCGGATGTCTTACTGGCTGTCGGAATGAGGTTTTCTGATAGGAGCACAGGAAACATTAAAACTTTCTGCCCAAATGGAAAAATAATCCACATAGATATAGACGCTTCGGAGATAGGTAAGAACATTAAGCCGCATGTTCCAATAGTTGCCGACGCTAAGAGGGCGCTGCAAGCAATATACGATCGAATAATTGAGAAGACCATTAGTAAAAAAGAGCGGACTGTATGGTTCAACAGGATACAAGAGCTGAAGAAAATGCAGGAGGAGATAGTGAAGGCTGATAATGAGAGGATAAGGCCGCCGGCTTTAATGGCTGAGATAAGGAGTATCCTGCCTAACGACGCCATCATAACGACGGAGGTAGGCCAAAACCAGATGTGGGCTGCGCTGTATTTAAAGGTTTATAAGCCGAGAACCTTCATAAGCTCAGGTGGGCTTGGAACAATGGGTTTTGGTTTTCCGGCAGCTATAGGCGCTAAAGTGGCGTGTCCAAACGTTCCGGTTGTCGATATAGCTGGCGATGGGAGCTTCATAATGACTGAGCAAGACCTCGCCTCATCGGTCGCATGGAAGATACCGGTTATCGTGATAGTTTTAAATAACTCGGTTTTAGGCATGGTTGCTCAGTGGCAGAGACTATTTTACGGTAGACGCTACTCTGCAATAGACCTTAAGGGTATACCTGACTTCGTTAAGCTCGCCGAAGCCTATGGTGCCCAAGGGTTTAGGGCTCAATCAATAGAAGAGTTTAGAAGAGCCCTTAAATCAGCCTTAAATAGCGATGTGACGACGGTTATAGACTGTCTCTTATACACATC
>JAOAJJ010000287.1 GCA_026414245.1 Candidatus Bathyarchaeota archaeon | reverse complement strand
GCTTAGAACACCCCACCATACGACTAAAAGGAGAAAGAAGGATTTGGTTTTAAACGAGTTTAGAGAGGGCGTGGTTATCGCTGAAAAGAGAGATCGGATGCTGGTGGATATAGGTGTCGAGCACCCGATACTTGTCTCAGGGGCTCGCTTACCCGCGGGTACACGTGTAGCCGTTAAAATTGTTGGAGACGGCGGTGATCCCAAAGCGGTGCTAGTGGACCGGGAAGAAATACCAGTATATTGGGGATATAAGGTCACTGTTTCAAAAGCCCCACTCGGACAGATTATGAGGAGTGGAGACTTCGATATGATCATAGCAACTTCTAGATACGGAGACCCGATAATAAGCGTTAAAGATGCCATTTTAGATAGATGGCGCAAGTCGAGAAGAGTGCTTGTGGCGTTCGGAGCCCCAACGCAGGGGCTCTATGAAATCGTTAGGCGGGAGGGACTTGAGCTAAGCGAGCTAGCGGACTTCATAGTTAATACTATTCCAAGGCAGGGCACTGAAACCGTGAGAACTGAAGAAGCCATATATGCAACACTGGCAATACTTAATTTCTTGGTGGAGTAGCGGAGCATAGATATGTCTTCCCCCTTTTCCCAGTCATGTTCCGACAACCATGCTTTCACTTATTTTCCTCAAGGTCGCTATCGCTGAGAGCGCTGCTATATAGCTAGTTTTAGGATTAGTTGGGAAAGGTCTATTCTCCGTCTTCGTATAAATCTCTCCAAACTCGCCTCTAACATGAATCTCATGAATAATGTTTCTTATCGTCGGATCAACTATTATCCTAACCTTAGTTTTATCGGCTCCAACTCCAGCTAAACTTAGCGTGGCTGCAACATTAACGTTCTGGGGAAATAATTTGACCGCCTCACGCGCCGGCCCCTCAAATAAGACTAGCGGCTCTTTAAGCGAAGATAAGTCAATTTTACTCTTTTCAACATAGGGTGCGCCCCTAAAGCTTATCGGAGGCTTTCTCGTTGTGAGCATAACCTCTTCAACCTGGCCTACATTCGCCGATTTAATGTTGTCTAGACCAACTATCGCGCCGGAGGGCACGTAAATTTTTCTCCCCTTTTCCCTGGCAACTCTCTTCATCTCCGTGAGCAAGTAGTCATCTACTAGGGCGCCTGCGCTCATGATCATTAAGTCCTTACCGCTGCTCAGAGTTTTAATAGCGTACTGTCTAACGG
>JAOAJJ010000286.1 GCA_026414245.1 Candidatus Bathyarchaeota archaeon | reverse complement strand
TCATATATTCGATATCCGCCGGCAGAGTTTGGGCGGAGTTCGGTCCATGGGGACTAGAATGCTCATCGTCAATTTGGATGTACGTATGGCCGGTAGGGGCTTTTGCTGGTGCATGGGGTTGGGTGCCAGCGGAAGGCTCAGCGATAGCGATTTTCTCAATGGCTGGCTCCTCCTACAGTACATGCATAGGCTTCAACAATGACCCGACAAGCATCGGAGGACACACATGGCTCTACAGGGTTGGATACGATAGCGGCAGTGATCTGAATTCTCTCATGAAGTGGTCTATAATAATGGCTATTGTCTTTGTACCCATATATCTAGTATTCGACGTATGGTTCTCAAGCCACTATGGATACATTAACACGTCAATGAACTACATATTTGGTTGGAATCACCCGTTGATAGGGCTAGGGCAGGGTGTAACAGGACTCAATTACTGGCTTGGTGACCCTGGGAGAACCTTGTCATGGTTTGCAGTTGGAGTTGTGCTCTCACTAATATTCGCCACTCTCAGGTCAAAATACGCTTGGTTCTTTATAAACCCAATAATGATGGTTGCAGCCATAACCGAGATGCACTGGCTTTGGCTTAACTTCATTATAGCGGCTATAATAAAGTATGCCTTAACGAAATCTCTTGGACCGGCGAAAACAATCCAGTACATGATTCCAATAATTGCTGGGCTCCTAATAGGCGTTGGCCTACCATACTTGATATCAGGCTTCATAATACTAGGTATGGGCGCAGCTAATCTAGCAGCCTACTGGCGATAAAACCATCTTGCTACCTTATCTCATCCTTTTTTTATAAGTCTAATTTTTTGTGAGTGTTCCTTTAAATCCCGAAAAATTTAAAAACTTAGATCCTACTATGAAAATTTAGAATTTAAGCGTGGAAAACTAATGGAGGAACATGTGGAGCTTAAAACTGGTTTTACATGGAGTTCATTGTTAGCTATAATTTTAGCCGCAGCCCTATTTATTCCGATCTCAACCTACACTTACTTGCTTATGGGTACTGCTTTAGGGACTGTTTCAGTCTTTTTCGTCTCCCTGCTTTTCGCCGAGATTGCCAAATTAACTTATGCAAAGCTAACTACGCAGGAAGCGTTGATGGTTTATTATGGGGCGGGTATAGGTGGATCGGTGAGCATAGTCTATTTTCTAATAGTGTATAGAAGCTACTTTATAAATTCTCCATTCTCATGGTCTGCATACATAAATGGGAGACCACTTCCAGAG
>JAOAJJ010000285.1 GCA_026414245.1 Candidatus Bathyarchaeota archaeon | reverse complement strand
AGATAATGGGGCTATGATAGCTTGGACTGGGGTACTATGCTATAAGCATGGTTTAACCACCCCGATTGAGAAGAGCTTCGTTAAGCTTAAGTGGAGGTTGGATGAAGTCGAGGTTCCATGGGTTTAGGTTAAAAAGCTATTTTTTGGAAGCTGAGTAAGGGATGATGGGATGGGTATACTGATAAAGAAGGGTGCTGAAGCAAGCATTTATCTAGAAGACTGGTGCGGCATGAAGGTCGTATTTAAGAGGAGACACCCGAAAAAATATCGTATACCTGAGCTTGACAGAACGCTGCAGATTCAGAGGACTAAACATGAGCCTCAGATGATTCATAAGGCTAAGGAGGCTGGTGTCCCTACACCAATAATATTCATGATCGATTTAGAGGAAGCCACGATAATTATGGAGTATGTTGAAGGCAAACAGATAAAGCAGATACTTAATGAGCTGCCGCCTAACGAGAGAATCAATATATGTCGGCAAATAGGTGTACTCGTGGGTAAAATGCATAGAAATGGGATAATACACGGCGACCTCACAACCTCAAATATGATTTTAACAAGCAATGGAATCATAGTTTTCATAGACTTCGGTCTAAGCGAGCAGAGCACGGATCTTGAGGAGAGAGGCGTAGACCTACACCTAATGAAAAGATCTCTGACCAGTACACATTACGAGTATGCTGAAGAATGCTTTAAAGCGATTATGGAAGGCTATGGAGAGATAATGGGAAGCGATGTTGCGGAAGAGGTTTTAAGGAGGGTTAAGGAGATAGAGAAGAGAGGTCGATATATAGCGGAGAGATGAAAATGCAGCCTAGAGGATTCCCGTATGGTAGGCTAATATTCTTTGTGACTGGAAACATCCATAAGTTTAATGAAGCCAAGGAAATCCTAGCTGAATACGGTATATCTGTCGCCATGCTCAAAATTAAAACCCTAGAGATTCAGGACGATGATATAGAGAATATTGCGAAGACAAGCGCCCTAAACGCTGTACGCGAAGTCAATCTACCACTAATTGTTGAAGATGCAGGCCTCTTCATAGAGGCGTTGAAAGGTTTTCCAGGACCATTCTCCTCATACATTTATAGGACTATAGGTTTAAATGGAATAATTAAGCTCATGGATGGAGTAGAGGATCGTAGGGCGCATTTTAAGTCAGCGGTCGCATTCTGTGATCAAATCGGCGAACAGAAATGTTTCCTAGGGGTGTGTAATGG
>JAOAJJ010000284.1 GCA_026414245.1 Candidatus Bathyarchaeota archaeon | reverse complement strand
CTATTAGGGGGACCGGACATATTCTGGAGACCGGAAATTCACGATGATAATCCGCCGAGATTCTATGAGCCGCTTCCCTCAGGACCATATAAGGATAAAACCACTGATAGAAAAACATTTGAAGATATGAGAAGGCAATATTATGAAGCCATTGGTTGGGATGAGAGAGGGATTCCGAAGTCATCTGTCCTCAAGGAGCTTGGGCTTGAAGACGTCGATAAAGTTTTAGATAAGGTAAGGAGACGGTGACCTAAAACTTTAAATCCCCTCCAATCTCATTTTCTCTTCGTCTAGAGGAATAATTAAGCCATTTTGTTGGGAATTATAGATGAAGGTGAAAGTCAGAGCCTTCGGCGAACTAACCTCCATGTTAGGTGGCGAGCTAATAGTTGAGCTAAATGAGGGGGCTAACATAAACGACCTCATCTCAAAGATTTCCGATCAAAAAAGCGGTTTCAAAGAGAAAATAAAATATTTGTCCAGTCAACAGGGAATAACGGATTTCAGTCTAGTAATGCTTTTGAACGGGGTAAACATCAATCTGCTTGAAGGCGCCAAAACAAGATTAAAGGACGGCGATGTCCTCGCTATTTTGCCGCCGGTAGCCGGCGGAGATCTTTAACATTTAAAAAACTATCTCGCCATCTTTGATAACCTTTACCGCTCTCAGCCTTTGTTTACAGATCTCCCATTCCCCAGAGGCGTCTTCAAGCGGGAACACGCCCTCCTCTAGCTTTAGGACCGTGATGTCTCCACACGAACCAATCTTCAAGGTGCCGAGTTCATCCTTCTTGCCGATAACCTCAGCGGGTTTAGCCGTAGTAGCGTTTATAACTTCTTCAAGCGATAAACCCAGGTGAAGGAACTTCGACATTACTGTAGGCAGATCGTAGGCTGGACCATTATAGCTTCCTGTATGCAGATCACTACTTATCGTGTCGGGTTTAATCCCCTGCTCAATGCCTTTCTTGGCAACCGACCACTTAAAGCTGCCTGCGCCATGCCCAACATCCAAAATCACGCCGCGCTTCACGGCGTCGAAAAATTCCGGTTGAACATTTCCGTCAGCGTCAAGTAGTCCATCATGCTGCTCCACTCTTAATCCATGATATAGATGCGTGATCACATCGCCTTTTCTCATGTATTTTAGGGTTTCAGGCTGGAGGTGGTTCTCAGCCATAAGGAGACATTGAGCCTTATCCGCCGCCTCCCTAGCTAACTCAACCCCTTTAATTCCATGATGAGCCCACTTCACGCCTA
>JAOAJJ010000283.1 GCA_026414245.1 Candidatus Bathyarchaeota archaeon | reverse complement strand
CAGCGTCAGATGTGTATAAGAGACAGCAACATGGTCTTTCACCTCGATTCCGCCGGGGTCTCTATCTCCACAAGGGTCTCAGTGAAGACAACGCCGCTCAACCTACCTATCCTTAAAACCGTTGAACCTAGCTCCTTCATGTCCACGGCTTCGACGTCGGCTACAACATCGTATCTTCCCAAAACTGGAAAGACTCTTTTAACACACTTTAATTGGCTTACCGCCCTGACAACATCCTCAAATCTTCCATGATCAGTTCTTATTAGCACGCATGCTGAAACCAAAAACCGCCCTCCATACTCCGCATATATTTCATCTGGCGGGAAGGATTAATGCTTTTTGGTGGCATTTATTCTCCATGAAATGCGTTCACCTCCCACATGTAATCTACGCTGAGACAACATGGCTGAAAGCCTCGAGTTAAGCGATATATTTAAATAAAGAATCACGTTTTCCTTGATAATTGCTGGAGTCATAGAAGGTTAACAGAATGGCAACCGAATTCAAGCATATAGTTCGCATAATAGATAAAGACTTAGATGGGTCAAAAACCCTAGTGGATGCTTTAAGCGATATTAAAGGAGTAGGCTTAAGGCTGGCCGGCATCATATCTGAAAAGGTTGGACTCTCACCTTGGACGCGAATAGGCTATCTTTCAAGCGAGAAGATTGAGGAGATTGAGAATATGATAAAGAATCTGGATAAGAGTGGTCTACCAGCATGGCTTCTAAATCGCCGCAGGGATATTGAAACCGGAGAGGATAGACACCTAATTTCCTCCGACATAGATCTACAGGTTAAAGCCGATATAGAGCGTGAGAAAGCCCTACGGTCTTGGCGCGGCTATCGCCATGCTTATGGTCTTAAGGTTCGTGGGCAGAGGACGAGGACTACTGGTAGAACCGGTAAGACTGTTGGTGTAGCTAAGAAGAAGAGGGGATAGCTTATATGGGTGACCCGAAGAAGCCGAAAAAGAAGTATGAGTCGCCAAGGTTTCCTTGGAGAAGAGATGTTCTTCAGAATGAGCTCGTTCTTTTAGGCCAATATGGTTTGAGAAATAAGCGTGAGCTCTGGCGTGCGAGAACTATGCTATCAAAGTTTAGGGGTGTAGCTAGATCTCTGCTTGGAATGAGCGCTGAGCGCCGGGTTAAGCTTGAGGCTCAGCTTCTGGGGAGGCTGAAGCGTTTGGGGATGCTTCCCGAGAATGCTGTGCTGGACGATGTTCTCGATATGACTGTTGAAAATATACTTGAGAGGAGGTTGCAGACAATAGTTTTTAGAAAGGGGTTAGCTAAAACACCATATCAGGCC
>JAOAJJ010000282.1 GCA_026414245.1 Candidatus Bathyarchaeota archaeon | reverse complement strand
GCTATAGGCAGACTCCTTTTCGACTATGCGGAGCATAGAGTTGAGGAGAGAAAAATAAGGAGAATTGTAACTATTGATACATGTAAGAAGAAGATTCGGGGCAGCAGCATAATCCAAAGCTTTAAGCATTATACTTGCACAACTAAGAGATTCTATGAATATTGCCCCCATGTAGAGGAAACATATAGGGCTATAAGGGATAGGTATGGCTTAGGGGCAAAAGTGCATTACTCGCTTATATTAGATGTAATATCTAATGTTAAGCAATGTGATGATGTGCTCATATGCCCGTTTCTATCACGGCCTAATCCCATCGAGAGAATTATTGTTTTAAACGAAGCCCTGAGAAGCCGGAAGCTTGGGGAAATAAAAATTATTGACGGAAATCTGGTGCAGATAACTTAGCCGCTCTTTCCATATGCTATCTGCCTAGCTTGGCTTAACATATTATTTATCTTCTCCCAGTGGCTTCCCTTCCAGTAAACCTGCCCGCATCCAACGCAAACCCAAAATTCATTGTAAGTTTTGTAAGTTGATGCTGGAATTTTATCTTTAATCTCCTCTCTTCCAGCTGGCTTTATGCCCGCATTACATTTTGGGCAGCGAGACCTCTCGATCTCTATCTCTAATTTAATGCCGAGATGCTTTGATAAATTTGCCAGCCTCTCCACGTGAGTTTTTCCCTCAACAAATACCGCTTTAACACCGCGGGCATTAGCCTTCCTAAAAAACTGGTAATCTCTAGTTAAAATGACCCGATTCTCCTCAGAAGCAATCCTCAGAATCTCATCATCACCCATATTATTGAAGTATTTTGTGTCGAATCCCAACATTCTTAGCCATCTAGCCAGTTTACCGAGCATACCGTCGACCGCTATCTCCAAAACAGATACCTCTACAACATCTTTTTTAATTATTAAATTACCTTTCCATGCCCGGGCTTCACTATTATTTCGCCTTCATCCATAACTAATACTCCACCCACAAATGTTTTTATCGGCATGCCCTTAACAACCCACCCCTCGAATGGTGAGAATTTTGCCTTAGAATAAAACTCTGATGGATCTATTATTGCCTCCCGCTTCATATCAACCACTATGAAGTCTGCGTGAGCCCCCTCCTTTATCATGCCTCTACCTCTAAGTTTAAATATCTTAGACGGGTTCTCTGCAAGCACTTTAACGAGCATCTGGATCGAGATCTGCCCCTTATTAACCATTGTTAACATTAATGGAAGCATCGTTTCAAGCCCAGCAATACCCGCTGAAACATCCCACACAGAGGCGCCCTCCTTCTCTTTCAGCGCGTGGGGCG
>JAOAJJ010000281.1 GCA_026414245.1 Candidatus Bathyarchaeota archaeon | reverse complement strand
ACTCTGATCGTAGCTCTCACAGGCCCCTTCTCCAAAATCTCTATTCTAGCCCCCCTCAGGAGGTTCTCTACACGAGATATCGGCCCAATTACCCAAGCGGACATTGGGTGCGGCGCCTCATATAGGACTTGCATTAGATTGCTGAAAACGGGTTTTGTGTAGGGATATAATTCCTCCTTAAACACAAATCTTCCATTCACCTTATCATACAGGGTCCTTATTGTACCTGAGATATCATTTAATTCAACTCTAAAGCAGCTATTCTCTAACATGTTATGGTGAACAGTTAAGATGCCTTCTCTCGCAGTGTCCTCCTCAACTATATAGTAAACTTTGTAGCCCATTGGGGGCACGCAAGCCAAGAATAATGCTTCGTCTTCGTGAACTTGAACCGGCTGCCTCTCCCTACCATCATAGGATATTGCGATAGGGTTCTTCGAAAAGATATTCTTAGGAACTTTCACTCTCACAAGATCTATTCTATCCCAAGAAAGGGTATTGAAGACTATTACAGGTATGCCGTTCCTAGAGAACTTTATTTTCTTAGAAAAGTTCTCTATAGCCGTGTTAATGAGGTTTTTGGTTGATTCCAGCGTTTCCTGATAAAGTATTCTTGGATAAATGTATGCTTCTGAGCTTCCACTCCCATCGAGAATATCGTGGAACTGGTTAAAGAGCATTTTTAACCATAAGCCTTTCAGAGCATCTCTATTGCTGAATCCAGTTATAACACATATCTTTTCAGCATCGATTAGTAGAGATTCACATAACCTATTGTATTTCTTGATGTCACCATGTGTGGTGTAGCATCCGTCAAAAGTAAATTGTAGCTCATCTTTAATAACCGGTATGAGTAAACCCCGCTCCTCGATCTCCTTTCTAACCTCATCAAAGAATCTATGCGTTGAACTAAAAATTAAATCTGGCAGAGTGGGTTTTTTCCGCATTTCATACATGTTCTCGATATCTTCCACGGTAGCTCCTCCACCATGGTCGCCTGCACCGTAAACAAACATGCTGGTCTTAAGACCGTAACGCCCATAGAGATCTAAAACTAAATCCACTATGTTTCTCGGAGCCACAAAATTAATGTAGACGCTTGTGAAGGCTAAAACCCTCGAGCCATCAGGCCCCTCCCACCAAAATATGGGGTGACCTTTACCGCAACGCATAAAGTAGTAGTATTTTATGCCGAATTTTCTTAAAATCTGCGGTAGAGTCCATATGTGACCGAATGTGTCCGGCTCCCAGCAGACTGCCGTCTTTACTCCAAATTTCTCGTAGACATATTCTTTCGCATATAAAAATTGCCTTAGCAGAGC
>JAOAJJ010000027.1 GCA_026414245.1 Candidatus Bathyarchaeota archaeon | reverse complement strand
GTATAAGAGACAGACGTGCTGCTGCTATCAGAAGCCATCGATGTTACGCGTGTAACGGTTAGCTGCACATCATGTGGACACACATATCACGAGTCTATGAGGAGTTACGAGGTTTTGGGGTTCACGCAATCGCTTGTTGGGAGACAGTGCCCTAAGTGCGGAAACCCGACGCTTGAGGTTGTTGAAGAGAAGGATCTTATTGAGGAGCTGGCTGAAATAGCTGAAGCTGCCGGCTCAAGAGTTGAGGTGATATCTCCAGAAACCGAGGAGGGGCAGATGCTGCTGAAGTCTTTCGGCGGCATAGCTGCTACCTTAAGATATAAGATGGAGCAACATTAATAATTAACGCAGAACATTATGTTTCTCTAAGTGGGAGCGGGTTCAGGAATATGTCGGATCTGGAGCTTGAAATGATAAGATATAGGAAGCTTATGGAGTTGAGAAAACGCCTTATGGAGAAGACGGAGCCCGAATCTGAAGCTGAAAAGCCGAGGGAAGTTAATCCAGATGAGGTTTTAGATAAATTTTTTGTCGATAGGGCTTGGGAGGTCCTTAACGCTGCAAGAGCCCAGTATCCTGAAGTCACACAGCATATTGTGAAGGTTCTCGTTAAACTTATTTTAGAGGGAAAGATTAGGGAGAAGATAACGGGCGAAGAATTATATAGTTTGTTTCTGCGCCTCGGATATAGGGTTAGGCTGCCAACACGCATCAACATAGTGGAGCATGGGAAAATAAAAAGTCTAGAGGAGAAGATAAAGGAAGAAACCTCTAACTCATAAACTTCCAACAGTTTAAAGCTTTCTTTTAGAAAAGCGCCCTCTCAATCGACCTATAAACCTTTCTACAGACGATATTCCCTCACCCCAATGAAAAACTTTGAATTGGGAAAATTAATCATGTGCTTCGTTCCGTCAACTGGCTGCATGCTATGGAATAGCCTCTAGCCTTGTCATTTTTATAGCATCTTTCTCTCACAGCTCTTAACACGCCAAAGTAAATTTCATTTTTACTCCATTTAGCTTTTAGGCTTCAGATAGATCTTGCTTCCCACAATAGAATTATTCGGTATCAGCACCCGTGTACCATCATTTTTAGCAACCACCGTAAATAATGTTGAAACATCGTCAACGACGCCGTCCTCTCCGGCTAAAACAACAGGGTCGCCGATTTTATAGGGTCTTGAGATGAGTAGAAATAGCCCTGCAACCGCCTGCCCCAACACTTGCTGGGAGGCAAAACCTATAACTATACCTATAAAGCCCCCTAAAGCAACCCCGGCGGCACCGCCGGCTACACCGCCAGCTATAGCCGCAATTAGGGCTCCAATACCTATAATCTTCACAACATTCCTAACGGCGGCGGCTGTGGCATGCTCATATTTTGCCCTCATAGACCAGTAGAAGAAGGATGCTATTCCGCTTACAATGAGGTATCCGAATGCTACTGCGAGAAGCACCTGAATATATCCAATGTAATCCACAATGTTTATCCCGAACTGCGGCATGAAGCTGATGAAAAGCCATTGAATAACCGCTGCGACAGCAACGTAAAGCACTATATAGACGACTACTTTAACCATAGCTTTAGCCGCGTTTCCCGCAATCTCAGCTTTATCTACCTGCTCCTTCTGAGATAATGGATTAATGCTCAAACTTCGCCACCATATTATAGTTGGCATTATCATTAATATTAGATTTATGGCTGCCGGAGAAAACACCTCGGACAATTACCTTTATATTTCAGTCCTTAAAGAAATAGTATCTCGGTGCTGTCGCTGGGAGGAAGGTGCTGTTGAGCCACCGCCAGAGCCAAGTACATTAGGCGGCGCCAAAACAAGCGCTAGTTATTTTAAAATACGTTTTAAAGCCGATTCTTATATAGGGGAATTCAGCGTGGTGAAGCTTTTATGAGCGGGAAGGAGACTGTAGAATTTAAACCTAGAATAAAGGATAAGATGTGGGATCCGGCTAAAGAGATTGTTTTGTTTAGGAAGTGGCAGGAGGATGGAGTCTACAGGTTTGATGAGACCTCTCACAAAGAGGTTTTCAGCATTGATACTCCACCCCCATACGTGAATACTCCGGTTCACATAGGGCAAGCATACACTTATGTCTGGATGGACATATTTGCGAGATATAAGCGTATGACAGGGTTCAATGTGCTCTTCCCGATGGGCTTAGACAAAAACGGTTTGCCGATAGAGGTTCAGGCTGAGAAGACCTTCGGTATAGTTATGCATGAAACGCCTAGAGAGGAGTTTATCGCTAAATGTAAGCAGCTACTCCAAGAGAGCGGTGAGATGTCGTTAGAAACATTTAAGCGTTTAGGTTTGAGCTGCAATTCATGGGATCTCGAATATAGGGTTGGAGGCAGATACGAGACCGATGACCCGGAATACAGGCGCTTAACACAGGAAACGTTCATTGAGTTTTGGAAGAGGGGTTTAATCTATGAGGATGAAAAGGCTACGAACTACTGCCCGGTCTGCCGCACGACTATATCCGATGCTGAAGTAGAATATGAGGAAGAGGAAGCCCTACTAAATTACATAAAGTTTAGGGTTCAGGAGACCGGTGAAGAAATACTGATAGCTACAACTAGACCAGAACTGCTATGTTCATGCCGCATAATCCTTTTCAATCCATCCGACGGGCGCTACCAGCACCTAGAGAGAAAACACGCCATCGTCCCAATATACGAGCATATAGTTGAGATAATTCCACACCCCTACGCTAAGCCGGAATTCGGCTCAGGCCTAGTTATGATATGCAGCTTCGGCGACTACAGCGACGTTAGAATACTTAGAGAACTAGACCTAAAACCCATATTTGCCATAAACGAGAAGGGTGAGATGAATGAGAATGCGGGGAAATACGCTGATCTGAAGGTTGAGGAAGCTAGGAGACGCATAATAGAAGACCTTAGAGCCAGAGGCTTACTCGTCAGACAGGAGAAGATTATTCAGCGGAGACCTGTCTGTTGGAGGTCTAAGAACCCAATCGAGTTCATTCCAATGAGGGAGTTTTATTTAAAGCAGGTTGAGTTTAAGGAGGAGATACTTAAGCTCGCCGATCAAATGAGCTTCTTCGCGCCGGAGAGTAAGCAGATACTCATCGACTGGGTCAACTCCATCGACATAGATTGGGTTATATCTAGGCGAAGATACTATGGAACTGAGATACCCTTATGGTACTGTAAGACCTGCGGCTACATTTATGTGCCTGAACCTGGAAGGTATTATCAGCCCTGGAGGGAGCCTCCGCCGATTGACAAGTGCCCCAGATGCGGTGGAAGAGAGTTCCGCGGCGAAGAACGAACATTTGACACGTGGTTTGACTCAGCAACCTCCGAAGTCTACATACTCGGATACTTATGGAATAAAGAGTTCTTTAAGAGGAGCTTTCCATGCTCACTTAGACCGCAGGGAAAGGAGATAGTTAGAAACTGGCTTTACTTCACCGTCTTAAAGTCTCTCCTGCTCTTCGGTAGAGAGCCCTTCAGAAACGTTTGGATACACATGCATGTCGTCGACGAGCATGGCAGAAAGATGAGTAAAAGCGCTGGAAATGTTATCGACCCGCAGGACGTTATAAAGATGTTCGGCAGCGAAGCCTTTAGGGTATGGACTGCGCTTGAAGGGAACATAACTAAAGGCGATATAAGATGCTCGTTTGAGCGGATACGCGGAACCTCAAAGTTCCTAACGAAGCTATGGAATATCGCCAGATTCATATCATCTTTCCCCCAGGTAAGCGAGGACTATGAGCTTACGCCGCTAGATAGAATGATATTAGCTAAGCTGAATGAGGTTATAGCTGAATGCCGGAAAGGATACGAAGAGATGAACGCCTTCCACGCTGGCACAACCATAAGGACATTTACATGGAACATTTTCGCGGATCACTATATTGAAGCCGTTAAATCCAGAGCCTATAATCGAGACCGCCTCTTCAGCCAAAGGCTTCAGCGCGGCGCATGGTACACGCTCCATAAATGCCTGGAGACTATTCTTAAACTTCTGGCGCCGATATGTCCATTTATAACAGAGGCAATCTGGCTTGAAATATACTCTAATGAGAGCTTGCATGTCCAGCGCTTCCCAGAAGAAAGGGATGAATGGAGGGATAGCATCGTCACCCTACTGCCGAAATTCATGGACTTCAATAACGTGATATGGCAATACAAGAAGAAAAACGATGTCGCCTTAAACCAAGAGCTCGATGGAGTTGTATACGCGCCAATCGACCTAAAGCCGTTTGAAGGAGATCTAAAAGCCATGCATAAAATTAAAACCCTAATCTTCGGTAAGCCGGAATCTAGCGCCGTTGAAAAGATTTCTGAGGAAGTCTTCATAATGAAAATTTAGAGATCTAGGAAACTGCTTAGATCCCTCCCTCTCCTCGATTCTCCACTTATAAGAATCTCTTCACCTAAAATAACCCTCATCCCGTCGAAGGCCGCCCTAATTGGAACCCCAGTCTTCCTCTCTATTAACTCAGCCTCCTTCTCCGGGCCCCTAAGTATCATCTGCATACCAAAATGGGTTATTAAAGCCATCTCTGGACGGGTCTCCTCAATTATTCTTATAGCGTCGTCAGTTGTCATATGCCCCTCCCAAGGTTGACCTGACGGCCTTAGGACAGACAGTATAAGCAGCCTTAACCCGCTGTAAAACTTTGATATGTCGCTGAAGTACTCTGAGTCGGGCATGTAGGCAAAACCTCCAAATTCCTTCGCTTCAAAGCGGAAACCAACTGTGTCGGGGTCGGAGTGAACCGCTTTACATACGGTAACGTTTATCCCTCCAACATCAAATGATTCACCGGCTATCGCCTCAATAACCCTTTCAGGCATGGCTTGATGATACCTTGTTATGGAGCTCTCACATACCTCATTACCCTTCAAGACGCTGCGGGCGGCTACTAAAACCCCTCGCTTCCTAGTTGTCCCCTCACTCATAGCCTCTATAAGCGGCTCAGCATCATTCGAGTGATCGAGATGTGAATGCGAGACAAATATCGCCCTAACTTTCCGCGGATCTAAACCCATCTCCAGCGAATACACGAGCGCCCCTGGGCCTGGATCAATATGCATATTAATGCCGCCCTGATCTGAAATAATCCTTATTCCTCCAGTTCTCCTCTTCTGGGTTATCGTCGCGAAGCGTCCGCCCCCGCTTCCAAGAAAAATCAGTTTAAGCATGGTCCTTTTTCTCCATCACCTTCCGGAGCTCTATTAAAATTATTTGGTTTAATGATGCAATTAAATCCTTTGGTGAATGGGTGGAGAGCATTGTTTAATGGGTAGCCTAAGCATCCAGAATCCCGGGAGGAGAGTAAACTTGAATTTAAGACTAATACTTTTATGGTAGATAATTTATTTTTTAGGTTAGAGCCTCTAAGCAAAAACAACGTGGTTGCAGCCATGAGGGTTGTCATAAGGATTGGCGGCTCTGTTGCGGCTTCACCGCCGAATCCGGAGTTAATTCGCAGATACGCTGAGCTTATAACTGATCTGAGGGATAAAGGGCATGAAATAGCCGTAGTTGTTGGCGGAGGCAAACCAGCCCGGGATTTCATAAAGTTAGCGCAGGAGTTAGGGTTATCTGAGCGGGAGCAGGATGAGATAGCCATATCGGTTTCAAGGCTCCTGGCTCAAACATTAGCTATGAAGATAGGTGGGTACGAGTGGAAAAATATTCCCACATCTATCGATGAAGCTGCTAAAACTCTTAGGGAGAGGAGCATAGTTGTTATGGGCGGCGTTAAGCCAGGCATGACCACCGACACCGTGGCGGCACTACTAGCCTCAGAGATTGGAGCTGAGCTGATTATTAAGGCGTCTGATCAGGAGGGCATATATACAAGGGACCCGCGGAAATATCCAGATGCCGAAAAACTAGATGAGACAAGTTTTGATGAATTGGAGAAAATGCTGGCTGAAAATAAGCATAAAGCTGGAATACATCAAATAATTGACCCTGAAGCCCTCCGGATACTGAAGGAGAAGCGCATAAAAACAATAGTTGTTAACGGCTTTAAACCAGAAAACATTTTGTTAGCTATAAATGGTGTAAAAATTGGAACCGTGATAAGGTGAGTGTTTAGCATTATTAGCGCTTCGCTAGGTGTTTGCTGAGAAAAAATAGGGAAGTATCCGGGTTTAGGTTTTAGGTTTCAAGTATTCTATCCTCATTTGCAGTCTAGCCTTCTCCTCACTATACCCTTTTATCTTTCTCTCTATTTCATTCTTCTTCAATTCAATCTCTCTCCTACGCCTAGCGGCAGCATTAAGTCTTATTTCAAGCTGATTGTATCTGTATTGATCTCTACAGTGCCGCATCTCCTCAAATATCTTGTTTTCTTCATTTAAAGCCGCGGAGAACTCTTCATCGACCCTATTTTTCTCTGATTCTAAAGCCGCCAGCATCTCATCAATTTTTCGGAGATCTTCCTTAAGCTTCTCCAATATTGTCGTCTGCGACATATAATGAGAACTAGCAAACGTCCAAAATAAATTTACTGGAAAACATTTTATTTTTCCGTCATCTAAAAAGGGTAATCAGCAAGATTCCCATGGAAGCCTACAGCGAACCAGATTTGTCATCCCACTGTGCCACTCGCTGTCAGCTATGGTGAAGTGAGCCTTTAAAGGTTCTTCGCCGCGCAGAAGCTTTATCATAACGTGATTCCAGCCGCTTTTAAGGTCGGCTGCCGCATAGTTTGAGCCATCACCGCTATAATTTGGTCTCAATGGGACCGGCTTAACTGTTTCATGTATCATTCTGCCGTTAAGCCAAAGCCTCATCCGGCTATTGTTCGGCACACCGATTACAACTCTCCTGTCGCTCGGCGAATAAATGAAGTGCCTTAAGTATATTATTCCAGGTTCACCCATAAAGAAGCCCTCAACCTCAAGCGAGTTTTCAGGCCATGAGACAATCCTCCATCCTTCACCAGCTTCATATAGGTTTAAGTCTCTTTCAGGCGGAAAGAATGCCTCCAAAGATAGGGGTTTACGGAAGACTTCTGAAACAAGCCAGCGGAAGCCTCCGACAAAAACCACTGGAATCTCCATGAGCCTCGGCCTATCATCCAACACTATTCTAGCCGAGCATTTATTTGAGGGATTTATGTAGGCTGCTGGAGCAGTAACCGAGAAAGTGAAGGATACCTGCTCCTTCGATTTAAGCTCTATTCGTTGCGGAGCACTTGGCTCCAGAACCCAGCCACGTGGCACATGAACCTCCATTATGCCAGATATAGTTGTCAAACGCTTGTTCTCAACAGCTACTAGAAAACGGTTTTCTTCATTGGGGAGAATAGCTGGGCTATCTATATATGTTACCGACGCTCTTACGCTCACCAAATCATGGTCTATAGTATTGGGTGGCAGATTCCAGAGGCTTTTAACCTCATTGACCAATTGGTTAAGAACTTTTTCCGCATCCGTGAAGTCGTCGGTCTCCGAAATTTCTACTGGAGCATTAAAGTAAGATAAGACCTTTCTACCTATGCCACATACTTCATCAGTCAGCTCTCCAAGCGTTTTTGGAACACGTATGTTTTTTATCCCTCCACTAACAGCGACGACGTCGCCTAGAGGTTTAATCCATTCTTCAGGTAGGCTGCTTCCACCATATATTATTCCCCAAATAGCTCCCACGGTTGCTCCAGTGCAGTCAGTATCCCATCCGCAGTTTACAGCCTTGCAGATAGCGTCGCCGAAGCCCTCTCCGTATAGTAAGCCGATGGTTTGGAAGCCTAGGTTTATGGGCGAGTATTGGGCTATGGGGCTGTAAACCGCCTCTTTAACCCTTTCACGAGCCTCCTTCCAGCCTAATCCATCCAGATAGGCTTCCAGCGCAGTTCTTACGGCTTTCGACGTCAAAGATTCTTTAGGGATAGATGCTAAGCCTATATTCACCAGCTTAACACGATCGCTTATGAAGAAGGCTGCGGACTCAACAACAGCGTTAAATATTTCGCCGTAAACCGACTCGCCTCCAGCGTGATCACACATAGCATCCTGATAAGCGTACCTGGCAGCGATGTTAGGTGCACCTGGCGCTATGCAGGCCCATATCTCCGACCTTATAGGGCTGCCCATACAATCCTTAAACCAATTATTATACCAGCCTGAAGCTGGAGGCTGTAAGCCAAGCCTCAAGTTTGTCTTATGTAACCCATACTCATCATAATTGTAAAATACGCAGTCAAGCCAATATTCAGCCAGCTCCCGTGCAGTCAAATATATGCCGCTATCCCTGAGCGCCTGAAGCCAAACGAGCTGGATTTCTAAATCATCGTTAGGTACCCCGCCCTCAACTAGCTTAGGATACCACCAAACATCAAACATCTCCTCTCGTCCATAAAGAGCCTCTAGGGGCCCTCCAACCGTTCCACCAGCGTTTTTACCCAACCAGCAGCCATAAACTTTATCCCAATAAGTTTTCCCACTAATTTGTAGTTTCATGAAAACTCCCAAGAAATAATATTACCATAATAATATATAATTGTTAATTTAATGTGTATCGATGGAGAACTCAATAAAGCATTATTGTTTAAACCCCCGTTTCTTTTAATCTATTCTAAGCGCTAGATAGGTCTACTGGTTTTCATAGAAACTGCAAATCAATTGAGGTTTAACCTTTTTATGGAGCTAGTGACATCGTATATAGATTTAATGCCGGCGGGGAGGGATGGAAAGAAATTGGTTAAGGAAAGCCATGAAGTTTCGAGCGAACTTCTAAATGAAGCCATAAGATTCCATGGTCACCTGGGCCCATTTCTCATATTAGGATTAAAGGCAGGATTATACGCCAACAAGATTCTTGGAAAAGATCACTCTAAAATAAGAGTGATTGTTGAAACAAAGCTCAGCCCACCATACTCCTGCATCATTGATGGAATCCAGGTTACTACAGGCTGCACTATGGGAAAAGGTAACATTACGGCTAGAAACGGAGAATCGGTTTCAATAACCTTCATTAACGGCGAAAGATCCCTTAAAATGAGGTTAAAAGAGCGTGTGCTTGAAAGCCTTAAAGATATGTCTACGAAAGGGGATTCTGAGCGGAAAGCCCTTAAAATAATGAGCGAAGATGTAAATGATCTATTCGATATATCGATTGAGAAGGGAGGTTAACAGGAGAGCGGATGCATTGAGAATTAAGTGCCCCTAATAGAGGGTTGATTTGAACTCGAAGCGCCCACAGTTTCCAAACCTAAAGGAGTGAAAAGTCCCTATCTTTTCCATGTATCTCACTATAATAGTTATTTTGTTTTTTGTTTTCAACAGCGGTAGCTGCATGTATTCCACCAATCTTTCTCCGATGAAGATTATGCTGTAAGCGTAAACTTTATATTGTCTACAGTTGTGACGCTTTTTGGTGTTTACATTGAGCGTAGTCATCAGTTTAAGGGTTCCTAGGAGACTTAAGGAGGAGCTTGAGAGACTCGGAATAGATTATGCCAGCGAGCTCAGAGCTTTCTTAGAGGAGCTCGTAAGGATAAAGAGAGCTGAGAGACTTAGATTGGAAATGGACAGGCTTAGGGAGGGCATAAGGAGGATTGAAGGCAACCTTTCAGCCGAGTTCATCCGGGAGGATAGGGATGGGCGATAAAATAGTCGCTGATGTCAGCGTCATCGTTAAATGGGTTATACCGGAGGATTACACCGAGCACGCTCTGAGACTAAGAGATGACTTCCTAAATGGCAGAGTGGAAATCCATGCCCCAAGCATCATCCTATTAGAGGCTGCCAGCGCCCTGAGAAAATACCATTTAAAGAGATTCATAGATAGGGATGTGGCGGAAAAGGCGCTAGAGCTCATAGCGAGATCCGAGGTAAGACTCCACGAGATAGACCCAAACATAGCCTCAAAGAGCCTAAAGATAAGCCTAGACTACAACATCACAGTTTACGATGCAGCGTACATAGCGCTAGCATCAAGCCTAAACGCCACCATGTACACAGCGGATGATAGGCTCCTGAGCCACCAAAGAATGCCGGAGCTCAGCATGGTGAAGCTGAAGCATATAAAGGAGTACTCTGGAGCCGCCCGCTTAGGCGAATATATGGTTCATTGACTACTCAATTTTGAGTAGTTACTCTTAAATAATAGTATTTGAAGTATTTCTTGCATAGACAAGTAGCGTAAATTAGGGGAGAACTCATGCTAAGGTCAAGAAAGATTGCGCTTATTGCCGTCTTCACGGCGCTCACAGTAAGCCTCAACCTTTTTTCACCCATAAGGATCCCAGCTCCCTACGCACCATTCCTAATATATCAGGTGTGGGAGGTGCCCATAGTTGCAGCATTCTTGTTATACGGCTTTTCAGTAGGCGCACTTATATCCGTAGTAAATACGCTTGTGCTTTTAGCCGTTTTCCCGGGAGCCTTGCTCGCAGGACCCTTCTACAATCTGTCAGCAATCGTTAGCATGCTTTTAGGTCTATTTTCCGGCATGTCTGCCATAAAATCTATGGATCGAGGTATTCAAGGATATAGAGTTAAATCAACTTTAGTTTTAACAGCATGTGGGATACTCTTTAGAGCCGCCATAATG
>JAOAJJ010000280.1 GCA_026414245.1 Candidatus Bathyarchaeota archaeon | reverse complement strand
GATATAAGAGAATAAGCGAGATAAGGAATTAATATTCTACTATCTTCTAATTTTTCTTCCCAAGGTCAATTCAATATCCTGTCATTAACAGCAATAGCAATAAACTTCTTCGTCGTTTCCTCTCCATAGTTAATAGTTAAAGAGAAGAGTTCCTCAGTAAGAAATTGTATTAGAAAGCGCACTAAATTTTAGACTCATATAGCTAACAGCCGACATTACGTCTATGGGAAAACCATCTTCAGCATATTACATGACAAGCCTTTATACGCATAAATATCCGCTAGGAGTAATGCTTGTAACAAGGTCGCCTTAAAACATTCCTACTACAAGAGTCTTTTATGGATTAAATCTGCCTTCATATAATGTGGAGTTCAAAGAATACATAAGCATTTTATTTTTAAACGAAAAAATTAATTTATAAGCATGTTATATTACCTTTAGGTGACATATATGTATTTGCCATGCGAGTCTATTGGTCGACGTTTAGTTCCAATCTTCAGGGCTTGCATAGCTAGGGAGCTTATTGAAAAGTATGGTTTTACACAGGTTGAAGCTGCTAAAAAGCTTGGGACAACGCAAGCGGCCATAAGCCAATATTTACGCTTAAAGCGCGGAACTGGAGATTTAGGACAACTTGAGGAGATCCTGCCTATAATTCAATCGGCTGCAGGTGAAGTGGCTAGTAAGATAGCTTCAGGAGAAATAGATTTAGATGGAATTGCGCTAAAATTCTGTGAACTATGCCTGTCCATACAAAGAAAGCTTAAAGACATAGATTAAACATCTGCTTTTAAAAAGTCAGGGTGGTCAGTATGCTCCTTATAATCAGAGAGATTGAAGAGGAGGTTATAACTCGAGCGATTATTCGGAAGACTATGGAAGATTGGCTGAACATCGCTGAGACCGACATCGTAATTGTCGGTGCTGGACCTGCAGGGCTTACAGCCGCGATTTATGTGGCTAAAGCTGGTCTAAAAACAGTTCTGTTTGAGAGGAGGCTCTCCTTCGGTGGAGGTTTAGGTGGTGGAGGAATGCAGTTCCACAAGGTTATTGTAGAATCCCCGGCGGATAAAATTCTAGAGGATGTTGGCTGCAGAATGGAGAGGATTGAGGATGGATTATTCGTTGTTGACGCTGCTGAGATGATGGCGAAGCTCGCGTCTGGAGCCATAGATGCTGGCGCGAAAATAATTTTGGGCATAACCGTCGATGATGTTATTTATAGAGGTGACCCGCCTAGAGTAGTTGGTGTTGTTATTCAGTGGTCATCTGTCATGATGGCGGGAATACATGTTGATCCAATCGGGATTAAGTCTAAGGCTA
>JAOAJJ010000279.1:1013-1379 GCA_026414245.1 Candidatus Bathyarchaeota archaeon | reverse complement strand
GGCTCTGATAAGAAAAATTCAGGGACTAAAGTTTGAGGAGAGAGACAAGCTATTTGATGAAATAATGAATAACCTAACGAAAACAGGGTGAGCAGGAGCATGGAAATCCCCTACAGAGTTGAACATAGAAACGTAAAGTATCCAAGGCTGGAGTTCAAGGACCTACAACTCCTAATAATACTGCCAAACCACATAAAAGACCCAACAGAAATAATAGCGAAGCGCAAAGCATGGATAGAAAGGAAATGGAGCCAAATCCAAGAATCCATAAAAAACTCCGGCGAAACAGAGGGCTTCATGATATTCGGAGAAAAATACACGATAGAAAACGCCGACACCAATAAGCCAATAATAGACCACACACAA
>JAOAJJ010000279.1:0-1003 GCA_026414245.1 Candidatus Bathyarchaeota archaeon | reverse complement strand
TATTAAATCCGAAAAACCCAAAACATAGAAAACAAATAATAGGACAACTAAAGAATCTCCTAAAAAAGAGGCTTGAGGAGATAATAGGCGAATACTCAACTAAAACAGGCTTCAAACCAGAGAAGATAACGATCAGACAGCAGAAGACAAAGTGGGGGAGCTGCTCAATCAATGGAAACATAAGCCTAAACCTAAAGCTCATATGCCTACCAGAAGAGACGATAAGATACATAGTCCACCACGAAGTAACACACCTAAAACATAGAAAACACAACAAAGCCTTCTGGCAGACAATAAGCCAACAACACCCAAACTACAAACAGATAGAAAAGAAACTACTCGAACAATGGTTCAAAACAGAAAAACTATTCCAAAACCTAACTAAAACTGGGAATACCAAACATTAAGTGGAGGCTCCAAAAGGTTGGAAGAACCCTTCCAAATGTGGCTGAAAAATAAGAGAAAATACCTAACGAATTATACGCTAAACATTATTGAAAGTGAATGGCGCGGGTGTGGTCTCGAAGAACTAATATTAAGAGACCTCTACAACTTATGGCTCCAAATAAAGCTTGAAGGATTAAGATGGAAGCCAAATCTTGCTGAGATCTCAGTGGATTGTGCAACCGAGTGGGCAAAGAGCATGGCTGAAAAACACAATAAGCCACTATGCCACTATCTAACCATGGCACTAAAAATCATGAAAAATTATTACGAATCAATGAAGTGCTAAAACTAAAATACTTCCGGAGGGCGTTAACTGAACCGTCCAAAGCAAACATTAACTCTATGGAAACTTGCGATTAATTCTGTTAGCCGCCGTTAAAAGAACGATTCAGACGGGAATTCCAACAGCTAACATTATAACATAATTTCCAAAGTGTTATTAGGATGTGTTTATATTCATTTAATTGGTGGTTTTCTTGGGTGAAACGGTTCTGGAGAAGGTTGAGGAAATAAGTAGGAAGCTTGATGAGTTGAGGGATTTTCTCGAAGATGTTTT
>JAOAJJ010000278.1 GCA_026414245.1 Candidatus Bathyarchaeota archaeon | reverse complement strand
GACATGAAGAGAGTAAGATGGGGCATAAAAGGCGTGGTTGGAATCGAAATAGCTATAATCCTATTAGCTTTCGTCATAGTAGCCGCGGCCTTAGCATACGTCATAGTGAACACGGGCTTTTATGCGAGTCAAAAATCTAAGGAGGCGATTGCAAGGGGGATTGGTGAGGCGGTAGCTCCCTACAGCTAGATGGAAGTATAGTAGCGTATGCGAATGGGACGAACAATAATGTCAATGTAATCTTCATAATAATGCCGTTAAAAATATCGGTTGGAAAAGAGGGTGTGGATGTAAGCAACGAGTCGATGGTGGTCACCGTTCTAGCTGGCTCAACATATATGCCTGACATATACAATGGAACATTTGATGAGGGAGGAGTTCCCTTTAACCATACTGACATAAAGGATACCTTACAAAGGATTAAAAATACCCTTCGCCCCGTCGCCTACATGGCTGTTATTGGCGATGGAGACAAGATGCTGGAGTCGAATGAAAAAGGTTTCCTATAATATATTTGGGGACGGCTGCTGTTAAAGAGCATAACAGGGTAAAGATTGAAGTGAAGGCATTCATGGGCGCATCCTTAACAGTTGAGAGGGAAATCCCCGCCGCTCTAGAGCCTAACCAATTCATCGATTTAGGTTAGCGCCGGCTCCTCAAATCCCCCATTTTTTTAAATTAAGTAGTTAAGTGAGGTGATGCATAATGAGTGATGAAAAATCTGATGGTAAAGGCTATTCGGGATTGGAGGATAAAATAGAGAAGATTAAGTCAGATACGGATAAGGTAATTGGTGAGCTTAAAAGCGAGGTTGAAGATTTAAAGAATACACTCGTAGAATTAAAAGCATCCCTGAGTGAGATGGAAAACCCATTTAATTTACTAACTTCTCTAGTGGAGGAGGGTGTACTTAGAAAAAATGCTGGAGAAGCGCAGTCAAAAGCCGCTGAAAAAGATGAGCCTAAGAGGATCGAGGAGAAAAAGGCTAATGGTCAACTAATTCAATCTTCGGGCGGCGAAAGCCCTGAGCCCTCGGCGGCAGGCTATGATATGAGCATCGCGCTCATTAAGTGGGTTTGGACATTACTCGACCTAGGCTTCGACGTAGATGATGTTGAAAGAATATCCAGTTACTGCGAGTTCTTCAGCTTGCTTCCAAGAAGGTCTTCACATTATATTAGCGCTATCGCCCCAGCAGTTGAGAAAGCTAAGGCTCTAAACCTAAGCGAGGACATGATGGCTCTAAGCATTTACGGGGCTGCCAAGGCTTCAGGTATCAGAATAGATCCTGAAGACATAATGGATATAGTGTTTAACGCCCTTAGAAAGCTTATTGCCAAACCCTCTGAGAGCATAAGCATGCAAGGGTGAGCATAGATG
>JAOAJJ010000277.1 GCA_026414245.1 Candidatus Bathyarchaeota archaeon | reverse complement strand
TAGTTATAGAGCCTGAACTGCTTCTCCTAGATGAACCTACAGCGAACCTTGATCCGAGAAATACTTCGATAATTGAGGAGATTCTCTCCCATACTAATAGAGAAAAGCGAACAACGATAATCATGACGACACATAACCTACTCCAAGCGGAGAATCTAGCGCAGAGGGTGGCGTTCCTAAATGAGGGGAGGATAGAGGCTATAGGAAGTTTCCAGGAAGTTTTCGGTAAACCTGCAAAGCACATAGAGAGCTTCGCCAGGTTGGAGAATGTTTTCTATGGCTTCTCCAAGGCGACCGATGAGGGCACATCTATCGTAGATGTAGGCGGCGGCCTACGGATCGAGGTTGCGGCTAGAAGGGTTGGAAACGTGATGTTGCATGTGCCTCCCGAAGACATAATTTTATCGACCCATCCGATAATTTCGAGTGCGAGAAACATGTTTGAGGGTAGGATAATGCAGATATCTGACATGGATTACGCTTTAAAGCTGAAGGTTAGCGTTGGGGTGAAAAACTTTGTGGTTCAAGTAACTAAGCGGTCGTTTAATGAG
Source organism: Candidatus Bathyarchaeota archaeon (assembly GCA_026414245.1). Taxonomy (GTDB): domain Archaea; phylum Thermoproteota; class Bathyarchaeia; order Bathyarchaeales; family DTEX01; genus DTEX01. Next base: position 837 of record JAOAJJ010000277.1, on the reverse strand, counting down.
ATGAATCTTGGAGTAGGTTCAAAAGTGTATATAGCGTTTAAAGCATCATCGGTTCAAATCATTTAAGAATTTGGGGATTTAGAAGGGAGGAGCATCAACTAAAGTTTTCCGAGCCATATTAATATGTTATAATATTCTCTCCATGATTTTTCGGCTTAACTCAGCTGGCTCTAATCCATCTATCAGCTTTATGCTATAGGTTGCCGCCAATTCCCTCTCCTCTGCACTTAACTTTTCCTCTCTGGACACGATGAAAAGTTTTTGATGGGCTTTAACATCCATGGCTTTCAGGTATAGGGATATCAGCGCCTCCTTCACATCACCTTTCTCGGGGAGGGCGTCTCCTACAACTAATTCTCCCTCCGAACCCCTCTTCCTCAGCGCCAAGTCGAACCTATGTTTTAAGCCCGACATACCCTTTATAACCACAGGCATTTCCAACAGCAATCCTTTCTCCCCAGCTATAGAGCCTAGGGTTTCCGGCATTTCCTTCACCGCTCTCCTAAACTGTATCTCCATAAGCCTTTCCGCTGAACTGATGGTTTTAGACCATAATTCCATAAAAACCGCTCTTAAAATATGTGCGAAGCTGATAGAATTCGACCATAAGCCTTGTATCTGGGTATTAGACTCGCCTAAAAAGTCAGATGGGAAACAGCATAATAGGCTTTCACCTGTATCCGTAGCCATGAAGTCCACTCCAGTATACTCGATGTCTACATGCCTAACCTCAGCAACATTTAATATGCTCGATTTCTCCCCGAAAGTATATGAATCCTCGTCCAGATAAGTTATCAGCTTTATTTTCACCCCACGCGCCCTCGCCTTCTCCAGGAC